>JAITDM010000203.1 GCA_031282535.1 Oscillospiraceae bacterium | reverse complement strand
ACACACCCCCGGCCCCGCCCTGCCCCGCCACCCCCACCGCCAGCCAGCCGCAGCCACCCCCCCCCCCCGCCCAACCACGCCGCCCGCGCGTTTCCAGGGGATGTTGACAAATTTGTTGACCCCGATGGAGACGAGGATGCCCACCAGGGTTTCCAGCACGCGGGTGGCGGCGAAGAGGTACTTGTCCTGCGGGTGCTGCGCGACAATGATGAGGAAGATGACACAGGACAGCGCCGCCGCGTCCACGCTGCGGATGAGCACGCAGAAGTACAGCGTGGCGGCGCAGCCGAGCCCGATGAGGATGGCCTGTAAGTAGGGATGGATGCTGGAGAGATCGAAGAACAGCACGCCGATCGCCAGCAGGCCGCCCACCACGGTGCCCATCAGACGGTCGAGACCGGACCGGAACGAGGTCTCCAGCGTCGGCCGCGTCGCGAGGATGGCGGCGATGCAGGCGTAGATGGGCGTCGGATACCCGGCGACAAGACCCAGGATGAGGCAGATCGCCACGCACAGACCGGTCTTGACAATCCGCATCCCCGGAAGGGCCACTTTGAACAGCTTTTTGCTCACAGCTTGTGCGCGCGCACCTTTTTGAGCCGCGCGAAACGGGGCAGGCCGCTCTCGCGGGAGAGCGCGGTCTCGCCCTGAATCAGGGGCAGCGCATATTCGATGAACGGCGGCAGCACGCCGTTGCCGGCCTCGTTGATCCACTCGCGCGGCACCTTCTTCTCCGTGTTCGCCACAATCGACAGGTCGAGCAGTTTGATACGGCAGGAGTACCGGCCGTTTTCCATCACGCGCTCAAACCCGACCATCTTGTCGGTGACCCCCGCGACGGCGTTGCTCACCGCGGCGGCGCCGGCGGCGTAGGACTCCTCGATGTCGGTGCCCGAGGCCTCGTGCGCGGCGCAGCGCTGGAGGAGCGAGAGCTCGATGCCCCGCACCTTGGCGCCTGTCTCCCGCTTCACGAGAGCGGCCAGCGTCGCGGCCAGGCCGCCGAGCTGGGCGTGGCCGAAGGAGTCTTTGGTCTGCGCGAGGTCGGAGCCGTATTCGGCGATGAATCTGCCGTCCTTGTCGTGGATACCCTCGCTCACCGCGATCACGACCTTGCCGGACTTCTTGTAGATGGCCTTCATGTCGCGCAGGAACGCGTCCATGTCGAAGGCCACCTCGGGCAGATAGATGAGGTCCGGGCCCGCGCCCACGAGGGAGGCCAGCGCGCTGGCCCCGGCGAGCCAGCCGGCGTGGCGGCCCATGATCTCCACGACGGTGACCATCGGGGTGTCGTAGACGCGCGCGTCCTGGTAGACCTCCGCGCAGGAGGTGGCGATATATTTGGCGGCGCTGCCGTAGCCGGGGCAGTGGTCCGTGCCGAACAGGTCGTTGTCGATGGTCTTGGGGATGCCCATGACGCGGCACTCGTAGCCGGCCTTCAGCAGAAACTTGCTGATCTTGTTGCAGGTGTCCATGCTGTCGTTGCCGCCGTTGTAGAAGAAGTACCGCACGTTGTACTTCCGGAAGATGTCGAGGATGCGGCGGTAGTCGGTGTCGTCCACGCTGGGGTCCTTCATCTTGTAGCGGCAGGAGCCGAGCGCGCTGGACGGGGTGTGGCGCAGATACTCCAGCTCCTGCGAATCCTCGTAGTCCATGTCGTAGAGCACATCGTCCAGCACCCCGCGGATCCCGTGCGCGGCGCCGTAGACCTTTGTGATGGTCTCGGTGTCCAGCGCCGTCCGGATGGCGCCGAGCGCGCTGGCGTTGATGACCGAAGTGGGCCCTCCCGACTGGCCGATGATACATGCGCCTTTCAGTTCAGGCATTGTTGCCTCCTCCTTAATATGTTCACAGTCGATTCGCGCCCAGTATACCACAAAACACCACCGCGCGCAAGCCCCGCCGACCCCCGCGGGGCGGACTTGCCTGTCTGTCGACTGAAATCGAACCGGAGGGGCAAGTCGACGATTTGTCCCTCCGGTTCGATTTTTGGGCACAACTTGTCCGATGCTATTGACAAACAGCCACTACTATATTATAATCAATAGTAACGCAACAACACTAGTCGCGGGGGAGGTGATTGCATCAACAGTCAGTATAAAAAGGGTGTGTTAGACCTCTGTGTGCTCTCTCTGCTGCATGGGGGGGACCGGTATGGGTACGACGTGTCGGAGGCGCTGTCGCGCAGGATCGAGATTGCGGACGGGACGGTCTACCCCATCCTGCGGAAGTTGAAGAACGATGGGCTCGTGACGACGTATCTGTCCGAGGACAGCGGCGGCCCGCCGCGGAAGTACTACTCGCTCACGATGACGGGCCGGGCGGAATACCGCCGCCGGCGCGCGGAGTGGATCGCCTTCGCGCGGGCGGTGGACGACATGATCAAGGAGGAATGTCCCGATGAATAGAGAACTCTTTTTGGACGCGCTCGGCGACGCCCTGTGTGCCGGCGGGGTCCCGGACGCGGACGAGATCGTGGCCGAATACGCCGAACACTTCGCGCGCAAGGCGGCCGACGGGTTTACAGAGGAGGAGACCGCGGCCCGGTTGGGGGACCCGAAGGCCATCGCCGCGCAGTTTGACGTGTGGACCCCCCCGCGTCCGCGCGCCGCGCGGGCGGCGCTGGCGGCGGGGCTCGTGTGCACCGACATCGTCGTGGGCACCGGGGTTGTGCTGCGGTTTGCGGGGTGCGTCGTGTTCGGGGGCGCCGCCGCCGCCAGCGTCGCGGCGGGGACTGCGCTGCTGCTGCATCCGGTGCTGCCGCAGATCCCGCTGGTGCCGGCCTACATCCCGGCGCTGGGCGGCACGGCGCTGGGGCTGTCGCTCCTCGCGCTCGGGTGCGTGTTCGCCGCGCTGACGGCGTACTGTTACGCCTTCGCGTCGAACACGGCGCGCGCCTACCGGCGGTGGCACCGAAACACCTGGCGCGGCGTCCGCTATCCGCCGGTGAGCATCCACCCCCTGCTGCGCGCGCCCCTGCGCCGCCGCCTCCGCGGTTTCGCCACCGTCTCGCTGGCCGCCTTCGCCGGGTTCCTCACCCTCGGCTACGCCGCCCTCGCCCTCGCGGCTCGGCACTTCGAATTTTGGCATGTTTGGCAGTGGTTTGACTGATGGAGCGCTTTTGGAGGGGCAAATCGTGGATTTGCCCCTCCGGTCTGAGTTTTGGCATGTCTGGCAGTGGTTTGACTGAACATAGCCCCGTCACATGGCGATCAGGTTTTGACCATCCTGGCCACGGCCGCGATGTCCTGGATGTCGATGACGCCGTTGTTGTTGTCGTCGTAGAAACGATACTGACTCCAATTGGCGTGGGTGGTGTCCGCGCCGAACATATCGACGACGTTGGAGAGGTCGACCAGGGTGACCTCTCCGTTCTCCCCGGTCCCGGGCGTCCCGCCGCTGGAGGTGAAGACCGTATCGGCGGCCGCGGTATACACCTGTTTGCCGCCGGCTTCGTCCTTTACCACATAGTGCAGCGTCAGTTTGATCTCATTGTCCTCGTTCTGAAGCGCGGCGTCCTCTCTGGCGGAGAAGAGCACCTGGCCGAGCCCCTTGGCGCCGTAGGCCGGCATCATGACCACAATGTTCACGCCGCTCTCGCTGGCGACCGTACTGAGTACGCTCATGCCTTCGGCGGGCGTAAAGCCTCTGAATTCGTATTTTGCGGTGTCAAAGGCATAGTCGAGAATGGCCGTGTTGCTCTGTACCGCCTCGTCAAAGGCCGCGTTCACCCGGAAGTAATCGCCTTTTTTCACAAGGTTCGCATCGCTGGTGATACGCAGCGGACCTTTTGTCGTAAAGGTACCGGTCAGCGCGGCGCCTTCCTTGCCGTAGAAACCGATCGGCGTGATGCTGATGCGATAAGAGGTGTTTGCTTTCAGCTTGTTTGTGTTGTAGGAGACGGTCTCGGGCTGCGGGAGCATGAAGTAGTTGGCTTGCAGGCGGGCTGTATCCGCGACAGCGCCCGTTTCCGATTCGCTGATTTCCACGGCATAGACAAAGGCGCCGTCGTCCGGGATGGTTTCGCTCCTGTTTTCCGCCTGTGCGAACGTGTAGGTAAAGCCTGTCTCTGTGAGATTGGATACGGCGATTTTCGCGCCGGGTACAAATTCGGGCGCCCGGGACGCCTCCATGCGCTTGTCCTGACGATAGGGAAAATCGGCCTTGTCCACCGATGTATCGAAGATATACGGCGCGGCAATCTCCTTCCCGTAATACATGTCGATGCGGCGAATGGTCACGGACGATCCGTCCACATCCACCACCATGCCCGTGCTGGACTCCCCGCGGTTAAGCGGGGAATAGCCGATGTTTGTGTTGTTGGTCTGACCGGCCGTCAGCGGGTTGGTAAAATCCAGCGCGACATAATATACGGATCCGCAGTTGATCGCGGTATAATCGCCCTGCCAGATGTTTCTTGGGTCGACCAGGGACACATGGGAGTGCCCCGAAAATGTGACGACCTGGGCATATTTGCTCAACACGCCGCGCAAATCATGCGCCGGATCCGCCTGCGACTGCCGCGAGCCGATGCAGGTGTCAACCATTGTGTGGTGGATGAACACAAAGATGGGCTTTGCGGGGTCTTCCGCGTGCGCGGCGTCCAACCGCGCTTCCAGCCATGCTCCGTGCTGCTCATAGGTCGCGGTGTTGTATTCCCTGTCCAGGGTGCTCACGGTGATAAAGTGGTATCCGCCGATCACTTTGTCGTTGTTGGCCGGGAATCCGAAGACATCCTCAAAGCGATTCAAAATCTCCTGTCCGTTGACCTGGTAATTGTCATGGTTGCCCAGCGACAGGATGTTTTCTTTGGCCCCGGAGTTTCCGTCCATAATGGTCTTATACGTGCCGAACTGCTGCAGCGTGCCGTTGTCTGTGATGTCCCCCACGGTGACAATGGCGTCCATCGAGGGATCGATTTTCGCGAAGGTCTGATACGCGGTTATCAGGCGCGTTTCGTTTGTAAGCGAGGCCAGCGTAGTAGCGCCGATGTGCGTGTCGCTCATCACGCCAAACCTGATCCCAGTTTTGGGCGCGAACGCTTCGATGGGGTTGGACGGCGCGGCCAGGGCCGCCGTGCCCGCCCAGGCGGTTGCGGCCACGGTCGTCAGCAGGCAGACGGCCAGGGCAAGGGCTCTCTTCACTCTTTTCATCCATTTGATCCTCCATAGCAAAATTTTTACATCTCTGCGCCTGAACTCCTGAAACAGACTGTAACAGACCACAAAAAATTTCGCTATCAAAATCAGGTAAAATGGAGATAAAGTTTAGGAAAATCTGGATGCTGATCGGTCACGTTCGTTCATAGAGCAAAATCTCCTTGTCAACTTTAATGTATGACTCGGCGGGGATTGGGGCGTGGATCAGATCCACGGATCGTCCCAATTGCTCTTCCAGCCTTTGTTTCAGCCCCGACAGCTTGATCAGGGAAATCGTGGGCGTGGTGAACTCGACCAGGAGGTCTATGTCGCTGTCCTTGGTCTGGGAACCGTTGGCGTATGAGCCGAAGCATGACAAACTCTTGATCGGGTAGTCCTCGGCCAGGCGGGCGGCCACCTGCCGAATCGCATCCATTTCAGGCACTCGATCCCCTCCTTTCCGTCCCGGAACAGTACCGTTCTCCCTGTGTTTCTCATCTCCATTATACCATATCTCTCCGATTTTTCCAGCGTGATTGGGGGGCGTTTGGGAATCAGCGAGCGTTGAGGAAGGACATATAAGGACACAGAGCAGGACAAAAATGAACCGTCCCCTATTTGTCCAGAGTGGAATTTGAAAATTTTGGGGGAAATCTGGTGAGTTTTTGTTTTCTCCAGCGATTTCATAGTAGAGGCCTAAATCCCAAATGTCATTTTCGTAATCACAGGACCCATGAGGGGCGGTGTATTGTTTGGCAATCACCACCCCTCATGGGTTGTGTCTGGAGAAAAGAGGAGAAGAAGATGCGCATAGAGGCAAAAGAACTCTGCAAGACTTACGGAGAAGGGGAGACAGCGGTCCGGGCTGTGAAGCCCTGTACGTTTACGCTGGAGAGCGGCGAGCAGTGGGCGGTGACCGGCCCGAGCGGGTCCGGAAAGAGCACGCTGCTTCATCTGCTGGGCGGACTCGACCGGCCCACACGGGGACAGGTGCTCTGCGACGGTCGGGACATCTTTGCCGAAAACGACAGCCGCCTAGCGGAATTCCGCCTGTGTCATATGGGCTTTGTCTTTCAGTCGTACCATCTGCTGCCCGAACTCACCGCATATGAGAACATCCTGCTGCCCTGCCTGCTGAAGGGCGGAAAACCGGACAAGCACCATCTCGACCACGTCTGCGACCGGTTGGACCTGGGGGACCGGCTGCACCATTTGCCGTCGCAGCTGTCGGGCGGCCAGCAGCAGCGCGTGGCCATCGCCCGCGCGCTGGCGAACCGGCCGCAGCTGCTGCTCTGCGACGAACCGACCGGCAACCTGGACTCACAAAACAGCGAGAACGTCGTCGCGCTGCTCAAAGACATGGCGGAGGAGCTGAGCCTCACACTGGTGGTTGTGACGCACGACAGGGACATCGCGGCGCGGTACGCGCATGTCCTCACCATCCGCGACGGCCAGGTAGGCGGTGATGTGTGATGCGTGCGGAATGGTTTTTGGCGCGCAAATACCTGTTGGGGCACAGGCGGCAGTGGCTGGGGCTCGCGCTCTGCGTGGCCCTGCTCATCGCGGCGCTCATCGGCGCGCTCATCTACCGTGAGAGCGCCTTTGCCGGGATCGACGCGCGGAATCTCGACCTGTTTGGAAAATACATCGGCGTCGCCAACCATGTCTCGCCGGAGCAAGTCGCCGCGCACAGCGGCCTGATCGCGGAGAGCGGCGCGGGCGTCGTCGCCGTGACGGCCCCCCTTGTGTCGGCGGGCGATGCGGACCGCGTCGTCTACCTGGGTTACATGGACGCGAACGCCTATGATTTGAAGGCCATCCGCCCGGAGGAGGGACGGCTGCCGGAGACCGAGACGGAGATGGCCGTCGAGCGCAGCACCCTCACCGCGCTGGGCTGGCAGGCGGCGCTCGGGGAGCCGGTTTCCTTCGCCGTCTTGCGTGACGGACAGACCGTGCAGGTCACCTACACGCTGGTCGGTGTCCTGCGCGACTACATCGCCCAGTGGCAGCGTCTCGACGCCATGAAAACCACGATCACCTACCCGCCGCCCGGCGTCGTCACCGTACCGACGGAGGCGTCGATGCTGTACGCGCACGTCCTGTGCGGCCGCGTCTCTCTGGAACGCGAACTCGACGGTTCCTACATCGACAATGACTTTCTGACCCACAAAGAACTCACCGACGGGGAGAAACCGATCATCACGGGGTACCTCATCCCCGTACTGGTCTTTTTTATGATCCTGTTTGTGTTCGCAATCCACGGCGTCTTCAGTTACACCCTGCGGGCGCGCCAGGAACATCTGATGTGGCTGCGCTGCGTCGGTCTCAGCAAACGGCGCGGCATACGCCTGTTTTGCCTGCAAGGAGGGCTGCTGTTTCTTATGGCCGCGCCGGCCGGTACGGCGGCGGGCCTGCTGCTGGGCGGCGCGGTCGCGGCGCTCTCTGGCCTGACGGGTCAGCCGATGCCGTTCACCGTCCGCTTCGGATGCCTCTGGCCGGCCTGGCTGCTGGCCCTCGGCGCGATTCTCCTGGCCTCCGCCCTGCCCCTGCTCCGTTTCTTCCGAAAGGGACCGCTGGAGACGGGCGCCGTCCGACAGGGGAGGAAGCGCCGCCGCGGCCCGGCACCGCGCACGCTGGCGTCCGTGTGGAAACGGGCCGCCAGACGGGGACATCATGCCCAAAATGCGGTCACGGTGCTGCTGGCGGCCTCCTGCCTGTTCATCGCCGTCACAGGGTGTTTTTGGTCTCTGTTCGCGCCGAGGGTGGACTATGCCAGCGCCGTGTGGGATGCCGGCGAGGACCCGGAGGACTATGTCATCCACGTGTACGGCGGCGGTTCGTCGCCGGAGAACTTTAACATCTCTCTGCCGCGCGGCATGGGAGTCTCGCAGCAGGACTTGACATTGCTCGAACAGACGGAGGACCTGCATGTCAACAGTGCGCTGATCGGCGGCACAAGTCAGTTCTTTTTGCTGGCGGAGGGGGACGACGACCCATATCTGCGCGCGCTGGCGGTGCGAGGGAACTTCCTGTCTGAAGAACAGACGCCGCAAGTCAAAAAAGCGATCGCCCAGGCGGGCGGCGGGGCGGGCGACCTGCTGGTGCATCCCCACACCCTCGCCATCACGTGGGACACGGTCCAAAGCGGACGGTTTCTGACGCTCACAGGCGGCGCCCTCGACAAAGAGCGGTTTCTCGGGGGTGTGGAGATCGCCGCGCCCGACACATTCGCCATCGGCGACACGTTCACGATGGTCACGCCGCTGCGGGCCGACGAAAACGCGCCGGCCGAGAGCGATGCGCGGTTTGATTTCTTCATCCGGCAGGTACGCGTCGGCGCGACCTACGACGCCGCGGAGGGCGACTACATCATCCTCTCGGCGGAGCACGTGACGGAGGTCGACCCCGGCGCCCGCTACATAGAGGTATCCCTGCAGCACACACGGAAGGACGAGCCCGAGGCCGTGGCGCGCGCCACGGCCCTCGTCGCC
>JAITDM010000247.1 GCA_031282535.1 Oscillospiraceae bacterium | reverse complement strand
ATCATGATGTTCTTCATCTGCGTGTAGTGTTCGAGGATCACCTTGTCGGTCTCGCGCCCGATGCCGGATTTCTTGTAGCCGCCGAACGGCGCGCCGGCCGGGACCGCGTTGTACATGTTCACCCACATGCGCCCCGTCTCCACCGACCGGGCCACGCGGATCGCGCGGTTGATGTCCTGCGTCCAGACGCCGCCCGCCAGGCCGTAAACCGACTCGTTGGCCAGCCTGATGACCTCGTCCTCGTCCTTGAACTTGACGACCACGGCCACCGGACCAAAGATCTCCTCCTGCGCCACCCGCATGTCGTTCGTGGCGTCCACGAGCAGCGTGGGCCGGACGAAGAAGCCCTTGCCGAGCGCGCCGTCCGTGACCCTGAAGCCACCCGCCGCGACGCGGGCGCCCTCCTGTTTGCCGAGCTCAATGTAGTTTAGCACGTCGTGCATGTGGGATTCGTAAATCAGCGACCCCATCTGCGTCTGCGGGTCGAACGGGTCGCCCACGTTGATCTTGTCGAACGCCGCGGCCGCCTTGGCCACAAACGCGTCGTAGATGCCCTCCTGCACAAACACGCGCGACCCGGCGGCGCACACCTGCCCCTGGTTGAACAGAATGCCCATCTGCAAGCCGTCCAGCGCAATGTCCATGTTGCAGTCGTCAAAGAAGATGTTCGCCGATTTCCCACCCAGCTCCAGCGTGGCAGGGATCAGTTTGTCCGCCGCCGCGGACGCCACGGTGCCGCCCACCTCGGTGGAACCCGTGAAGGCAAATTTCGAAAACCCCTCGTGCGCCAGCATGCTGTTCCCAGAACGGCTGCCGGACCCGGTGACCACGTTGAACACGCCGGGCGGCAGCACGTCGCGGATCAGCTCCGCCAGCACCAGCAGGCTGAGCGACGTGTGGCTCGACGGTTTGAACACCGTGCAGCAGCCGCTGCCCAGCACCGGCGCCAGCTTCCAGGACCCGATGAGCAGTGGGAAATTCCAGGGGACAATCTGACCGACGACCCCGATGGGCTCCTGCAAAACAATGCTCAGCGTGTTCTCATCCAGCATCTTGGCCCGGCCGTCCTCCACGCGGATCGCCCCCGCGAAATAGCGGAAATGGTCCGCCGAAACCGGCACGTCGATGTTCATCGTCTCGCGGATCGGCTTGCCGTTGTCCGCCGTCTCCACCGCCGCAAGCAGGTCCCGGTTCTCGTCAATGATCGCGGCAATCTTGTTCAAAATGGCCATGCGCTCCGCGGGCGCCGTCTTCTTCCACGCGGGGAACGCCGCCCACGCCGCCCGGACAGCCTCGTCCACATCGGCGCTCGTCGCCTGCGCGCAGGCCGTCAGTTTCTCGCCGGTGGCCGGGTTGTAGACGTCGAAGGTCGCGCCGTCGGAGGCGTCCTTCCATTGGCCGTTGATGAAAAGCTGGTAACGCTCTTTCAGTGTTGGTTTCATATCCCAATCTGTCCTCTCTTCACCAGACGACAGTGAACAGCCAGGCCGTTCACTGTCTCTGTGTGTTCGTTCAGTTTCGGGCGCGGTTTTCTTTGCGCAGGCGCCGTGCCTCCGTCCTGGCCTGCCGCCTGCGCTCCCGCGGCCGTTTCACATGCGTGATGTAGTAAAATTCGTTCTCCGTCGCCATCACCTTCTCCAGCTTCATGCTCTTGAATACCGGGACCTTCATGCGAAGCTTGATCCAGACGACCGCGTATACGCTCAGCACCGCAAAGGCGATGCCCGCCAGGGTCCAGATCCGCCGGCTGGTTTCGATGTCCGACGCGATGTTGATCATCATATAAATCGCGCCGCCGATCCCGAGGAAGGTGAAGATGGTCGGCACCCGAAAGCTGCGCGGCGCCTTGGGCAGCCGGTGCCTCAGCACCAGCACGTTGATGTGCATGAGCACATAGGAGATCATCCAGAAGATGGACCCCGTGAGGATCAAAAACATGATCTCGTCGGCCGTGGTCAGCCCCGTGGCCTGGATCGCGCAGATCGCGCCGCCAAAGAGCAGCACACCCCACACCGGCGCCCCTTTCTTGTTGGTCCTCTGGAAGAGATCTGGCAAAATGTTGATCTTGGCCATGCCGTAGCAGATCTTGGCCAAACTGTTCAGCACCGAGTTCAGCGTGCTCACCGTCGCCAGCACCGCGACAATGCACATCCATATTTTACCAATTCCGCCCAGCATGTTCACACCATAGAGGATATGCGGCGCGTTGGACGCGGCGAGGTCGCCCCACTGGGTGTAGTTGTGAAAGCCCAGCACCATGACGATCTGCAGCACGCAGATGATGGCGAGACTCAGGAACATGCTGATGGGGACATGCTTGCGGGGGTTCTTCATATCGGTCGCGATGGGGATGATGAACTCCACCCCGATGAAGAGCCAGAACGCCATGGCCGTCAGCGGCAGAATCGCCCCCAGGTCCCCTGTGACGGAGAGCGGCTGCTCCACCTTGACGCCCGTGCCCAGCCCGAGGGCGCCGATCAGTCCCATCACGGCCATGGAGCCGATCAGGAGTCCGGCGACGGTGTTTTGGACCTTGGCGAACACGTCGATGCCGTTCAAATTCGCGATGACGAGCGCGATGGTCACGGCGATACCCACCAGCGTGGGCGAGATTGGAAGACCGGTGATTTCGACGACGGCGAGCCCGAGCATCGCGGCCTCCACGCTGGCGGGCATGCTGTTGCAAAAGAGATACCCGCCCACCATGGAGACGATTGTCGGGAAGGGCCCGAGCCCTGCGAGCGTGTACTGCGCCAGCCCGCCCGTCAGCTTGGGCATCAGCGCGCTGAGCTCACACAGCGAGGCGGCCGTCATCATGTTCAAAGCGCAGGCGACGACCATGGGGAGGATGAACGACACACCCAGCGTCCCGGCTCCCTGCCCCAGCGTCATGAGACAGCTCGTGGCCACAATCAGGCCAACGCCGGTGGACACGGCGCTGCCCAGCCCCAATTTCGCTTGGTTCCGCATGGACGCACACCCCCTGTAAGGGACGCCGCCTTCGGCGTCCCGCCGTAAATATTGCCACCGTCGTAGGGGACGCCGCCCTCGGCGTCCCGCCGTAAATACCGCCACCGGCGTAGGGGACGCCGCCTTCGGCGTCCCGCCGTAAATACCGCCACCGGCGTAGGGGACGCCGCCTTCGGCGTCCCGCCGTAAATATTGCCACCGTCGTAGGGGACGCCGCCTTCGGCGTCCCGCCGTAAATATTGCCACCGTCGTAGGGGA
>JAITDM010000155.1 GCA_031282535.1 Oscillospiraceae bacterium | reverse complement strand
ACGCGCCGTCGTGCGCGGCGATGATCCGCGCGGCGGCGCAAAACGGCGTGATTTTGCAGATCGGCTTCATGCGCCGGTTCGACGCCGGCTTCCGCCGCGCCCGGGACATTGTCGAGAGCGGCGCGATCGGCGATGTGGTCTGCGTCAAATCGCTCACGCGCGGCCCCAGTACCCCCCACGCCTGGATGTACGATCTGGCGGAGAGCAACGGTCCGCTGGCCGAGGTGAACAGCCACGACATCGACACCGTGCGCTGGCTGACGGGCAGCGAGGCCGGCGCGGTACACGCCTTTGCCGGCAACTATCGCTGTGAGGAGGCGCGGCGGAGTCATCCCGATTTTTACGACACCGTGCTCATGAACCTGCGCATGGAGAACCGGATGCTGGGCGGCGTCGAAGGCGCGCAGGGCGTGCAGTACGGCTACGACGCCCGCGTGGACGTACTGGGGACAAAGGGTTCCGTGCAGGCGGGCGGTCTGCGCGAGACGAACACCCTGCTCTACACCCGCGAAGGCGGTCTGCGCGGGGACGTGGTGGGCAGCTGGACCACGCTCTTTGCGGACGCCTATCTCCGTGAGGACACGGCCTTCCTCGCATGCATCCGGGAGGGCCGTCCGCCCGAGGTGAGCGGCGAGGACGGCCTGCGGGCCGTGGAGATTGTCGAAGCGGGCAACCGCTCCATCGCGACCGGGGAGGTCGTCGCCCTACACCGGGCGGCGCTCTGAGGAGGACTGTTGCCGAATCAAATTGTGTGAGGTGTTTATAAAGTGGATGATATTTATAAAATCAATGATATTCAAACGCGACTTGCGCCGGTATTCAGTGCAAACGGTGTAAAGAGCGCCGTATTGTACGGCTCATACGCCAAGGGTTCGGCAAACCCAAAGAGCGATGTTGACTTGCTTGTAGACAGTGGTTTATGCGGGCTTGACTTTGTCGGGCTTATTGAAATCATTCGTGAAGCGCTTGACAAAGAAGTGGACGTTATTGACGTACGATATGTAAAAAAAGATTCGCCTGTTGCCAACGAGATACTTCAAACGGGGGTGCGGATTTATGGATGACAGGAATGCGCGAATTGTCGCGAAAATTATCGGGCACACAGAGAGAATACTCGATTATTGCGAGGGGATCGACGAAGCTTCTTTTATGGCAGACAGTAAACTTGTTGATGCATGCGTGTTCAACCTCATCCAAATCGGCGAATTGGCGGGCATTGTTGACGATGTTTTTTCCGAAAAACATGACAACATAGCGTGGCGTAAAATGCGCGGCTTGCGCAACCGCATTGTCCACGATTATGAAGGGATCGACTTGCGGCTTATTTGGGATATTGTCACTGGCGATAAGGGCGGTTTGTCAGAATTGCTTAAACAACTTACCGAACTGCGCGATGAATTGTGAATGCATTATCTGAGCAGGATGTTACTGCCTGAAGAAGGCGGCCGTTTTGTGTGCAGATGAAACGGCTGAACATCAACTCCGTGCGCACCGCTCACTATCCGGACGACGTATACTTCTACGACCTTGCCGACGAGTACGGCATCTACATCATGGACGAGGCCAACGTCGAAACGCACAGCGGGCGCACGTCCATTTCCGACAACGACACGCCGACCGGGGCCAGCAGCGGCGCGCCCGGCAGCATCCGGAAGTTCAACAACTCGTGTGTTGACCGCATGACAAATATGGTCATGCGCGACCGCAACAACCCCTCCGTCATCATGTACTCCCTCGGCAACGAGGCGGGCAACGGGCAGAACTTCGAGCTCATGATGGACGTCATCGAGGCAAAGGACGGCGAGAAGCCGATCCACTACCAGGGCGACAACAACAACGCCCGCGTCGACATGACAAGCGAGATGTACCCGGCGACCTCCCGGCCGGCCACGTATACCGGCACCAAACCCTATGTCATGTGCGAGTACTCCCACGCGATGGGCAACGCCCTGGGCGGTCTCTACGCTTACGTGGAGAACTGGGAGAGCAACGACCGGTCGCAGGGCGGCTGGATCTGGGACTATGTGGACCAGAGCATCTACACGCTGAAGCCGGGCGCCGACCCCGAAACCGCCACGATCGACGACATGTTCTTCGGGTACGACGGCTCGTGGACATACTGCTCCGGAGATGGAAATTTCTGTCAAAACGGATTCATTTACCCGGACCGCACCCTGAAGCCAGGCGCGTATGAAGTGAAGAAAGTGTACCAGGGGCTCAAGATGGCGGCCGTCGATCTGAACGCCGGCACCATCCGGGTCACGAACCACAACCTGTTTACAAACGCCAACGAATATGACGCCTTCTGGCTCCTGCTGGAGGACGGCCAAGTGATCCGGCAGGGTCCGCTGACCGTCGACATCGGTCCGCTGTCAAACGGCGTGATCACCGTCCCCTATGAGAAGCCCGCCGCGCTCAAGGAGGCGGCCGAGTACACCCTCAAGATCGAGTTCAGGCTGAAAGCCGACACCGTTTACGAGCGGGCCGGCTATGTGCAGGCCAGCGAGCAGTTTGTCCTCCCGTTCTCCGGCGCGGAGCAGGTCGTCCGCGTCAGCAGCCTGGGCGCCGTGACCACGGAGGAGTCCGCGGCCGAGGTCAAAGTTTCCGGCAGCACGCCCGAGGAGAAAAACTTCAGCGTGACCGTCGACAAGCAGACCGGCTATCTCACGAGCTATCGTGTGGACGGCAAGGAGCTCATCGCCGAGGCGCCGGCCGGCAGTTTCTACCGCGCCGAGCTCGACAACGACACCGGCGGCGGCGGGCATTCCACAAATTCGCCGGGGGCGTTTGAAAAGTGGCGCAACGAGGGTCTGAACATGAGCGTCACCAACGTGCAGGTCCGGAAATCCAACGCCAAATTTGTCCGTGTGATCGTCGACGCGATTTTGACCGGCGGCAGCACATACGGGCTCACCTACACGGTGTACGGAAACGGCGACGTGCACATCGACGCCGCGGTCAAGCCGAACGCGAGCATGCCCGACCTCGCGGAGTTCGGCATGATCATGCAGCTCCCGAAGGACTACGAGCACATGACCTGGTACGGGCGCGGTCCGTGGGAGAACTACGCCGACCGCAACAAGGGCTCCGACATCGGCGTGTACGCCTCCACCGTCACCGAGCAATTCTTCCCCTACATGCGCCCGCAGGAGACAGGCAACAAGACCGACGTCCGCTGGGCCGCGTTCACGGACGGCGCCGGCGCCGGCCTGCTCGCGGTGGGCGACGACCCGCTGGAGGTGAACGCCCTCCATGCGACGCCGAACGCGATGAGTTCCTATCTGAGCAAGGTTCGCTATCCATACCAGATTCAGACGACCGAAAACGTCGTGCTCCGGCTGAACCAGCGGCAGAAGGGCGTCGGCGGCGAGACATGGAACACCGGTCCGCTGCCGCAGTATACCCTGCCGCCGAACCAGACATATTCATACGGCTACACGCTCCGGCCGCTCTTCGCGGGCGACGACCCGATGG
>JAITDM010000140.1 GCA_031282535.1 Oscillospiraceae bacterium | reverse complement strand
CCGCGCCTCCCAGAAGTCCGCCAGGGCCTCGGGGTCGGACCCCCGCTCAATGTGCGCCATCAGCGGCGCGCCGGTCTCCCGCGCCGCCGCGCCAGCCGCCGCAAAAAGCTTGTGCGCCTGCGCCGTCCATTCCGTGTCCAGCGCCGTCTTGATGAAACCCGCCCGGTGCCCGCACCAGCGCGACGGCGGGGCCGCGTCCCCGTCCGTATACATGCCAAGGCGCAGCTCCCGCGCAAAAAGCGCCGCGAGCTGCGCCTCATCCCAAGAGAAAATCCAGTGCCCCTCCGGATAAAAGATCAGCCTGTGAAACCCCGTGGCGGCGACAATGTGGACCCCGCTGCGCGCGGACAGCCGGCCCAGCACCCGCGCGTCCCGCCCGCACCCCACGGGCTGGGCGTCGACGACCGCGCCGCCGCCCGCGCGGCGGAAGTCCGTGAGCTCCGCCAGACTGCACGCCTCGTCGTCAATGCAAAGCGCCGGGTTCACGCGCGCGCTGCGCCCGGGGCGGATCCACAGGTGCTCGTGGCTGTGGCAAAAACCCAGGGCCTCCGGCGCCACCACGCCCCGCACCGTGACAATGCCGCCCACTCAGCCCGCCGCCAGCTTTACGGCCCGGACCGTCATGGCCTCGATCTCGTCAAAGCGCCCGGCGGAGATCAGCGGTTCCGTCACCATCCAGCTGCCGCCGCACGCGAGCACCTTGGGGAAGGCCAGGTAGTCGGCGAGATTGGCCTCGGATACGCCGCCGGTGGGGATAAAACGCATCTGGGGAAACGGGGCGGCCAGGGCCTTGATCGTGGCGAGACCCCCGTACTGGGCGGCGGGGAAGAACTTCGCGACCCCAAGGCCGTACTCCAGCAGCCACATGAGCTCCGACGGCGTGCAGACGCCGGGGTAGACCGGTAGGCCGCGCTTTATGCAGTGCTCCGTCACCGGCCGGCTGAAGCCGGGCGTCACGACGTACTGCGCGCCGGCCGCCGCCGCGCGCTCGACCTGCTCCGCCGAGGTGACCGTGCCCGCCCCCAGCAGCACGTCTGGAAACGCGCCGGCGATCCGGCGGATGGACGCCTCCGCCGCCTCGGTGCGGAAGGTGACCTCCGCCACCGGGAGCCCCCCCTTCACCAGGGCCTCCATCAGGGGCAGGGCGTCGTCCGCCCGGTTCAGCTTGATCACGGGCACAATCCTGTGCCGGGCCATCTTCTCGTTCATCGTCTCCATGGTCTTCACATCCTACCTTCCATTTGCGTAAAAACGCGCTATTTCCACCGGGGGTTGCCGACCGTCTGCGGCGCGCCGTCTCGCTCCACAATCAGGTTCCGAAACCCCTTCTCCTCAATGGTCCCGTAGTCGTGGCCCGCGTCCCCGCGGAACACAAAGAAGGTGACCAGGGGCGTGTCCCCCGTGTTGACGCTCCGGTGGGCGAAGCGCCCGGGCACATAGACGGCCTGCCCCGGCGTCAGCGGGGCCTGCGTCACGTCGCCCTCCGGGTTCTCCATCAGCATGACGCCCTGCCCCGAGAGGCAGTAGTACACCTCCGCCGTGTCTAAAATCGTGTGGAAGTGGCCCTTGGTCATGAAGTACTCCCGGCCCACCCGGCCCGGGTATGTGACGCTGGTCCCGAAGGCCAGGCCGCCCGGCCGGTCCGGCGCGCCCAGTTCGTAGAATTCGTACACCAGCGGGTCCTCTTTGGCGAGCAGGGCCTCGAAGGCCGCGCCGTCGCTGTACATCCCCCGCATCTGCGAGAGCCGGCGCTTCGTGGAGACAGCCGTCCGGGAGAGGCCGTCCGCCAGGGCAAAATCCAGCGCAAACCCCCGGTCCCAATCAAACGGCGCCGCGCTCATGGCGTGGCCTCCTGCCCGGCCCCTTTGGCGAGCCCGCTCAGCCGCTCGAGCAGCGCCCCCCCGATGGGGATATCGAAGACCTCGGCGACGACCTGCGTCCAGCCGTGGATGAAGTAGATCCACCCGTCCTCGACGTGCAGGTCCTTGGCCGCGCGCTGCCGCTCGGCCTGGTCTTTGAAGAGGAGGTCGCCGCGGTAGTTGATCTCCCACACCAGGCTGTGCGCCGGGTAGTCCACCGCGTCTGTGGTGGGCGAGCCGGGGGCGTCCTTCCCGAGGCCCGTCGCGTTGACCACGAGGGAGTACGGGGGCAGGGCCTTCACCAGCCTGTCGTTGTCCTCCGGCGCGGGCCCGTGGACGAAGGCGAATTCGAC
This sequence comes from Oscillospiraceae bacterium, assembly GCA_031282535.1. GTDB lineage: Bacteria > Bacillota > Clostridia > Oscillospirales > UBA929 > JAIRTA01. Next base: position 2,474 of record JAITDM010000140.1, on the reverse strand, counting down.
CTCCGGGCTGAGGCCCGAAAGCTTCCGCGCCGCCTCGTCCAGCCGGGGCCGGCTGCGGTTGGCGATCGTGATCTTCCCCGGCCTGTCGCCGCCGGACGTTTCCCGGGCAAAGTACAGCGACATGGCCAGGGCGCTGCCGCCCGCGCCCAGCAGCAGCACCTCGCCGCCGTGCGCCCGCCAGAAGCCCTCCGGCACGAAGTGCGCCAGCGCCAGGGAACTGGAGATGGGGTCCTTGGCGTGCGCGCGGAACCGCCCGCCCCGCTTCGAGAGGCAGGACACCTCCCCAAGCGTCTCGGCGAAGGGGTCGATTTCGTCGAAGAGGTCGCGGCAGGACCGGAACAGGTCCAGCTTGTGCGTGGTCACCAGCGCGCCCATCGAGAGGGGGTCCTCTTTTAGGAAACGCACGACCCGGCGGTAGTCCCCGTCGGGCGCGTGCAGCGGCAGGTCGATGCCGCGGATGTCGGCCTCGATCCCCAACTCTTTGGCCCACAGGGGAAAGACCCGCATGATGGACGACCGGGTGGTCGTGACGCCGATGAAGTACAGCGTGGGCGCCCGGGCCGGCTTGCAATCGAACATGTTGCTCCTCCTACGGCGGCGCGGGACGCGCCGCGCTTTTTATTTTATGTCACCGCCGCGCCTGCCGTCAAGTCCCGCAGCAGATTTTCGGCGGCCATGCGGCTCATCGCGCGCGCCGCGCCCGCCGTCGAGGCGGCGCAGTGGGATCCGATGACAATATTTTCCAATTCGTACCATTCCTTATTGTCCGGCGGTTCCTGCCGGAACGCGTCGAGCCCCGCCCCGGCGATGCGGCGGTCCCGCAGGGCCGCCAGCAGGGCGTCGTCGTCGACCAGCCCGCCCCGGGCCGTATTGATCAGGTAGGCCGTGGGCTTCATGAGCCCGAGGCGCCGCGCGTCGATGATGTGTTTTGTCTCTGGCCGCAGCGGCAGGTGCAGGCTGAGGAAGTCGCAGGCGGCGCAGAGCTCGTCCACGCCCAGGCGGCGGACGCCGTTTGCCTGGGCGTAGGCCTCGTCCCAGGCGACGTCGAAGGCGGCGACGTCCATAGAAAACCCCTGTGCGCGCCGCACCACCTGCCGGCCGACGGCCCCCAGGCCGACGAGGCCGAGCGTCCGGCCGGAGAGGTCGGCCGTCGTGATCTTGCTCCAGTCCCCCCGGCGGCAGCGGCGGTCGATGGGGATGATCTGCCGGGCCAGGGCGAGCATCAGCGCGAAGGTGTAATCCGCCACGGCGCCGCTGTTCGCCCCCACCGTGCGGGAGACCCGGATGCCATGGGCGGCGCAGTAGTCGAGGTCGATGTTGTCGACGCCCACGCCGTACTTGGCCACGGCCCGCAGCCCGGGCGCGGCCTCCATCACACGGGCGGAGAGCGGGTCCACGCCGACGACGACGCCGTCGCAGCCGGCGATCTGCGCCCGCATCGTCTCCTCGTCCATGATGCCGGCACCCGGGTTTCGCACGATGCAAAGCCCATTTTCTTCCAGGTACACCAACGGCCGCGGGTCGTCTTTGGCAAAGGACCGAGGCGTGATTAAGATTTTCATGCGCAAACCCCCGATGAGAGAATTGAGAATTGAGAATGGAGAATTGAGAATGCATAATTCATAATGCATAATTCATAATTTAGGAAACCGCCCGCCCGATGACATGACGCCTAGTATGCCCATATGGGCGCCCGGCATGCCCTGCGGTTGTAGGGGCGAATATTATTCGCCCGCCCGATGACATGACGCCCGGTATGCCCATATTGGCGGCCGGCATGCCCGACGGTTGTGCGGGCGAATCATATTCGCCCGCCCGATGACATGACGCCCGGTATGCCCATATTGATGGCCGCCATGCCCGACGGTTGTGCGGGCGAATCATATTCGCCCCTACAATGACATGATGACCGGTGTGCCTATATTGATGGCCGTGCGGCATGTGAAATTATGAATTATGAATTTATAACTCTTTGTTCTTATGTCATGACATAGTGATGCACTCGTGCTTAGTATAACGCTTGGGGGCGGGTTTGTCAAGGGATATTTTTTGGTGGAATTTTGTTTGTTTTGTCGCGTTGTGTGCGTTTTTACGAAGTTTTTATTCAGTAGCGTTGGTTTTCTCGTGTCTCTTGACAGGCGGTGCGTTGGGTGGTATAGTATGAATGTCATGTCATTATGATATACAGGCTTTTGAGGCCGGAGTGTGTAAAGGGGGTTGCGTGATGTTTCGTGACAAGACGCTCGATAAGAATACGCCCATTCCTCTGTATTTTCAGCTCAAACAGCTGATTTTGGGGATGATTGAAGCGGGTGATCTGCGCCCGGGAGACCTGCTGCCAACGGAACAGGCGTTGGGCGGGATCTTTTCGATCAGCCGGTCTACAACCCGCCAGGCCCTCTCGGAACTGGTGCTGGAGGGATACTTGTACCGGGCGAAGGGGAAAGGGACGTTTGTCGCGCAGCCCAAGCTCT
>JAITDM010000094.1 GCA_031282535.1 Oscillospiraceae bacterium | reverse complement strand
GCGCGCGAAGATCGACATGGCCTCGCCCAACCTGAACATGCGCGACCCGGTCATCTACCGCATTCTGCACGCCGCGCACCACCGCACGGGCGACAAATGGTGCGTGTATCCGATGTACGACTTCGCGCACCCGCTCTCCGACGCGGCCGAGAAGGTGACGCATTCGCTGTGTTCGCTGGAGTTTGAAAACCACCGGCCCCTGTATGACTGGTGTCTGAAAGCCTGTGAGATCCAAAATCCGCCGCGGCAGATCGAATTTGCCCGGCTGAATCTGAACTACACGCTGACGAGCAAGCGCAAGTGCCTGCGCCTCGTAAACGACGGTCTGGTGGCGGGTTGGGACGACCCGCGCATGGCCACGCTGTGCGGGATGCGCCGCCGCGGCTATCCGCCCGCGGCGCTGCGCGACTTCTGTGAGCGCGTCGGCGTGGCGAAGGCGGCCAGCGTCGTCGACTACGCGCTGCTGGAGGCCTGTGTGCGCGACGACCTGAACACGAACGCCCCCCGCGCGATGGCGGTGCTGAAGCCGCTGCGGGTGGTGGTCGACAACTACCCCGAGGGGGCCTCGGAGGCGCTGCCCGTCGAGCGGCACCCGGACCGGCCGGAGCTCGGCGCGCGGACGGTGACGTTTGCGCGTGAGATCTTCATCGAGCGCGAGGACTTCGCCGTCACGCCGCCGCCCAAGTATCACCGCCTGTATCCGGGCGGCGAGGTGCGGCTGAAAAGCGCATACCTGGTGCGCTGCGTCGGGTACGACGAGGACGAACAGGGCCGTGTCGCCTGCGTGCATGTGACGTACGACCCGGACAGTCGGGGCGGGGAATCGCCCGACGGCCGGAAGGTCAAGGGGACGCTGCACTGGGTGTCGGCGGCGCACGCGATCCCCGCGGAGGTCCGGCTGTACGACCGGCTGTTTTTGGTCTCCAACCCGTCGGACGAGACGGGCGTCGAAGATTTTACCGAAAATTTGAATCCGCATTCGCTGGAGGTGCTGACGGGCTGTCTGATCGAGGAATCGCTGGCCGGGGGCGCGCCGGGGGACACCTTCCAATTTATGCGGCAGGGCTATTTTTGTGAGGACAAGGACTCTACCCCCGCGCGCCGCGTCTTCAACCGCACCGTGGGTCTGCGCGACACCTGGGCGAGGAGGAACAATTGAGAATTGAGAATGGAGACTTGAGAGTTGAGAGTTGAGAGTTGAGGACGGAGAATTGAGAAGGCAATGCCCCCCAAAAAAAGCGGGCGGCAGCGCGTGGCTGCCGCCCCAGTAAGAAGGGGGTATTGATGAGTTGGACTGTTTGCAGTGTGCCCAAAAGAGCGGCGTGATATACGCCGGGGGAAAATACGCCGGGGTAAAAAAGTGCGCGGCGGCGCGCACGGAGGTGTCGGTGGGCGCCTGGTTGCTGCTGGCGTCTGGATGAGGAAGGGAGACGGGTGTGTGAGACGGATGGGGGCTTGGGCCGTCTGTGTGTGTCTGCTGTTCACGCTGACGGGTTGTTTTTCCCTGGTGGACGATGAATTGCTGGTGCTCCCGCGTCAGCCGCAGGATTCCGTAAAGCTGCAGCGGTACATCGACGAGCACGTCGCCTCCGGCGGCCGGCAGATCGCGCCGCTGACCGGGCTGAACCGGCAGACCATCCAGAAGGTCGACATCGACGGCGACAAACAGGAGGAGGCCGTCCTCTTTTTTCGGTTTTCCGGCGACACGCCGCTCAAGATCTTCTTTTACCGGATCGTCGGGGAGGAGTATGAGCCGCTGGCCCGCATCGACGGCGAGGGAGACTCGATCCAGAGCGTCACGTACGCCGACCTGAACAACGACGGCATCCAGGAGATCATCGTCGGCTGGCGGGTGGTCGGCGGCGCGTTTAAGGCGATGACCGTCTATACCCTGCGGGCGGATGGGCTGGAAATCGTCCTCTCCACGAGCTACAGCGGGTATGCGCTGCACGACATGGACGAAAACGGCCGGACCGACCTGCTGGTGCTCCGTTACCATGACACGGAAAAAACGGGGATGGTCGAGATGTACCAGATGGACGCGTCCCAGATCTCCGAGATCTCCCCGCAGTTTTCGGCGCCGCTGTCGCGCAACATAGAGGGGGTGCTCCGCGCGCGGACGGGCCTGCTCGACGACGGGCGCCCGGCGCTGTATGTGGTGAGCCAGTATGGATCAGACGCGTGGGTGACGGACGTCGTCGCCCTGCAGAGGCGGCGGCTGACCAACATCTCCCGCGACCCGACGACCGGCGTGAGTGAAGAGACGGTGCGCAGTTACCTGACCCCCAACCTCACCAGCTTGTCCGAGGACGGCGTCGTCGACATCCCGCGCCCCGTGGCGCTGTCGGCGTATGACCCGGCGGCCGAGAACGCGGAACCCGTGTGGATTATCTGGTGGATACGCTACCGCTCCGACGGCGAGGTGTTCACCTCGGTCACGACCTACCACAACTACACGGACAACTGGTACATCGAGCTGCCCGCGTCGTGGACCAGGGAACGGCTGGCCATGACGCGCCGCGACATCTCCGCCAACGAGCGCGGCGTCGTCTTTGCCCTGCGGAACGAGGAGACGGCGCCGCCGGTCGACATACTGACGATTTACACGTTGACCGGGGACAACATGGAGGAACTGGCCGCGAAGCCGGGGCGCGTCGCGCTGCTGACCGGCAACAACATGATCGTGGCGGCGGAGATCGCCGCCGACGCGCCGGTCTCCGGTACGGCGGTCGCGCGGTGGATGCACTGGCTCCAGAAGGATTGGATGACAGGGGAGTTGACAACGCTGTGAAAAAAGTTCTTGTCTTGGAGGACGAGTCCAGCATCCGCGGATTTGTGGTGATCAACCTCGAACGGGCCGGCTACCAGGTGGTCGAGGCCGAGACGGGGGAGCAGGCGCTGGAGAGCCTGGTGCAGCACCCGGACATCCGGGTGGCCCTTCTGGACATCATGTTGCCGGACATCGACGGCTTTGAGGTCTGCCGCCGCATCCGGGCGGGCGGCGGCAAGATGGGGATCATCATGCTGACGGCCCGCACCGGCGAGATGGACAAGGTCACGGGCCTCATGACCGGCGCGGACGACTATGTGACCAAGCCCTTCTCCCCCACGGAGCTGATCGCCCGTGTGGACGCGCTCTACCGCCGCGTCGGCGACGACGCGGAACCGGAGGTGCGCTACGAGATCAAGAGCGGGCCGTTTGTGCTCAACACGAAGAACCGGATCCTCTCCAAAAACGGGGAGCGGGTCAAGCTCACGCAGGTGGAATATACGATTATGAAGATGTTTCTCGAAAACCCCGGCATGGCGCTCTCACGCGAGAACATCTTACAGACCGTATGGGGGCGTGACTACTACGGCGAGCTGAAGATCGTCGACGTCAACATCCGCCGTCTGCGCATCAAGATCGAGGACGACACGGCGAATCCCACCTACATCACGACAGTTTGGGGTTATGGATACAAATGGGGAAATTAAAGCGAAAAGCGTCGCCCTTCAAGAAGCTGCGCCGGATGCTGCGGGGCATCCAGGGGCGGTGGATGCTGAACAGCCTGGGGCTTGTCTTCATGATTGTGCTGGTGGCGGTCATGGCCTATTCCATCGCCGCGGCCAACTTTTATACGGCCGGCGCGCGCGCCGGCCTGGAGAGCCGCGCCACGGCCGCGGGCAACTTCTTCAGCCGTTACCTGAACACGAGCTACAACGATTTCTTTCAGGGCGCCCACCGCTTTGCGGAGGAGTTTGAAGACAGGGACAAGCTGGAGCTCCAGTTCATCAACCAGGTCGGCCGCATCGAGGTGTCCACCATGGGCATTACGGTGGGGCTTGTGCCCGGCACGCCGGACGTCCGGGGCGCGGTTGAGTCCGGCGAGGTCAACTCGTTCCTCGGCGTGGATCCGCTCAGCGGCGAGCGGGTGATGTCGGTCTCGGCGCCTCTCATCTTTGCGAACCGGCAGGTCATGGGCGTCATGCGCTATGTGACCAGCATGAGCGAGGTCGACAAGCGCATTTTGATGGCGTCCGGCATGGCCATGCTGCTCGGCATCGCCGTCATCGCCTTTGTGGCCGGGTCCAATCTGTTCTTCATCCGGTCGATCCTGTTGCCGATTCAGGAGATCAACGAGATCGCGAAGAAGATCGCCGACGGCGGTTACGGCGTGATGATCGAGAAGAAGTACGACGACGAGATCGGCGAGCTGGCGGACACGATCAACAACATGTCGGCGGAGATCAGTCTGGCCGACCGCATCAAAAACGATTTCATTTCCTCCGTCTCCCACGAGCTGCGCACGCCGCTCACGGCCATCGCCGGCTGGGGGGAGACGCTGCTGTCGGTCGAGAGCAACGACATTGCCGAGGTGAAGAAGGGCGTGCGCATCATGCTCGGCGAATCCCACCGGTTGACCAAGATGGTGGAGGAGCTGCTGGAGTTCACCCGCATGGCGAGCGGGCGGATGACGCTGCGGATGGAGGAGTTCGACATCCGGGAGGAGCTTCAGGAGGTGGTGTACCTCTACATCGAGACGCTGGCCCGCGACAACATCCTGCTCACCTACCAGGAGGACGAGGAGATCCCCCTCATCACCGGGGACAGGGCGCGTCTGCGCCAGGTATTCATCAACCTTTTGGACAACGCGGCGAAGCACGGCGGCGAGGGGCGGCGCATCGACATGATGACCCGCACGGCGGACGACCGGCTGATCGTCACCATCCGGGACTACGGGGCCGGCATTCCGGAGGAGGAGCTGCCCCATGTGAAGTACAAGTTTTACAAGGGCAGCTCCAAAGCGCGCGGCAGCGGCATTGGCCTCGCCGTCAGCGACGAGATCATCCGGCTTCACGACGGCACTTTGGACATCGAAAGCCAGGTGGGCGAGGGCACTACGGTCACCGTCAGTCTCCCCATCCACATCGGCCAGCCCTCCGAGGAGTGACAGGGGTTTTTTGGTGAGACAATTGCGTATCGCAGTTTCCGGGAGGAGCAGAGCGAATGATTACAAGAATTGAAGCGCGCCGCTACCGCTGCTTGGAACATGTTGAGATAGATATCCCGCAGTTCGCGGTTTTGGTTGGTGCCAATGGTGCGGGGAAAAGTACGTTATTGGACATCCCGCGGCTGTTGGCTGACTGCTTGCGCCAAAGGGACATTGCGCTTGCCTTTACACAAAGGCAGCAAGACCGCCCCGCCCGGTGCACTTCTCTGCGCGAATTG
>JAITDM010000019.1 GCA_031282535.1 Oscillospiraceae bacterium | reverse complement strand
CCCGGGACCCGCCGGACCGCAGGGACTCCGGGGCGATCCGGGCCCCGTCGGACCACAGGGCTCCCAGGGACCCCAGGGCGCTCCGGGGCCCTCCGGCGGTCTGACCATCCTTCCGTTTGCGTCCCACACCGCGCCCTATCTTTCAACAAACAGCGCCGGTGCGGCGTCAAACGTCAGCACCTTCACGTTTGGCGGAGCATCTCCCGTGACGACGCTTGCGGCAAACGGAACGGTAACGCTTGCGAAAGAAAACCAGGACGCCCTTTCTTTGCCCTTTGACGCCGTCGTCGAGAGCATCTACATGACCGTCAATACGTACGTCTCCTTCACCTTTCCCGCCGGCATCACCGTATACCCGTTTTTGCAGCTGTATACCGCGGCAGCCGGCACCAACATCTTTTTTCCCATATCGGCCACAAAACTCCCCCTGCCCACGGGATACGGCGGCACCGTACCGGCCAACACACCACAGGCGGCCTCCGTACAGCAGCTCGACCTGCCTCTGGCCGCCGGCACAAGACTTCTCATCGGCGGACATATGGAGATCACCGGCGCAGGCACGCTCGCGCACAGCTATTATTTCTATTTTACAGGCGGCATCGCGCTGCGGCAGGCATGAAAAACAGGCGGGGTAACACCCCCGCCTGTTTTTTTACAGAGCGCCGCCCGACACGTCATTTTTGCTTGTTTTCCTGCCATTTCGCCAGCGCGGCCGCCAGCGCGAAGTTGCCGCCGCCGTCGGCGGGCTGCTGCCCGGCCAGGAATTTTTCTACCTCCCGTTTGCCGGCGCCCGTGTCGACGCGGCGCTTCTCGAAATCCGCATACTTCTCACGGTACCCGCAGATACAGACAAAGAGCCGCTTCTCCCCCTCCCCGCGCAGTTCCAGCTTCTTGTGACAGTTGGGGCAGCGCGCGTTGGTCTGGATCGACAGGCTCCGGCGGTAGCCGCACGCCCGGTCGGGGCAGACCAGCATCTTTCCCTTCTTTCCGTTTACGGCGAGCAAAAACTTCGAACACTCCGGGCACTTCTCCCGCGTCTGGTTGTCGTGGTGATACACCGCGCCGCTCGCGACGACCTGGGAGACGAGGCGCGCGCTGTAGGACCGCATCTCCTCGAGAAAGACGTCGCTCCGCGCCTGCCCCTGGCTGATCAGCATGAGCTGCTGCTCCCACCGGGCCGTCAGTTCGGCCGACTTCAGATCCGCCGGTACCAGGGAGATGAGCTGGATGCCTTTGGACGTCGGCACAAGCTCCTTGCCGTGCCGCTCCATGTAAAACGAGGCGAACAACTTCTCGATGATGTCCGCGCGCGTGGCCGGCGTGCCGAGCCCGCTCGTGTTCTTCATGATGTCGCGCAGCGACCGGTTCTCCATCGGCGGGTTCTCCATGGCCGAGAGCAGCGTGGCCTCCGTGTAGCGGGCCGGCGGCTTGGTTTTGCCGGTCTCGATCGCACAGGAGAGGACGCGCAGCCTGTCCCCCTGGCGGATGACTGGAAGATTCTGGGTGTCCTCCTCGTCCTCCTCCGGCTCGTCCGGCTCCGGCGCCTTTTCGTAGGCGGCCTTCCAACCGGGCGACTTGACGGTCTTCCCGCCGGCGGCAAAGGTCTCCTTCCCGATGGTGATGGTCAGCTTCGTCTCCTCGTACTCAAAGGGCTGCGAGAGCACCGCCAAAAACCGCCGCACCACGAGGTCGTAGACCCTGCGCTCCTCCGGCGACAGCGCCGCCAGATTGACCGGCTCCTCCGTGGGGATGATGGCGTGGTGGTCCGTGACTTTCGAGGCGTCCACAAGATACCGCGTCGAGAGACGTCCGCGCAGCAGCGCGCCCGCGATCTCCCGGTAGGGCCCGACGGCGATGCTCCGCAACCGCTCCGGCAGCGTGGCCGCCACGTCCGGCGTGATGTAGCGCGAGTCTGTGCGCGGGTATGTGAGCAGCTTGTGGCGCTCGTACAGCGACTGCATGCAGGCGAGCGTCTCCTTGGCGGAGTATGCGTAACGGCGGTTGGCGTCCCGCTGCAGCTCCGTCAGGTCGTAGGCGGCGGGCGGGGCCTTGCTCTTGAACTGCTTGACCACCGTCGTCACCACGGCGCTCTTCCCCTGGACGGCGGCCAGAATCGACTCGGCCGCCGCGCGGTCGAAGAGCCGGCTCTGCTGCTGCGCCCCGACCCACCGGGCGGAAAAGCCTTCGAACTTCGCGCGGACCATATAAAACTCCCGCGGCTGAAAATTGCGGATCTCTTGCTCCCGCGCGACGATGAGCGCGAGCGTCGGCGTCTGCACCCGCCCGCCGGAGAGCTGCGCGTTGTACTTGCACGTCAGCGCGCGCGTGACGTTGAGCCCGACCAGCCAGTCCGCCTCGGCGCGGGCCTGCGCCGAGAGATAGAGATTGTCGTACGCGCTGCCCGGCCGCAGAGAGGCGAAGCCCTCCTTGACCGCCTTGACCGTCTGCGACGAGATCCACAGGCGTTTGAGCGGTTTCCGGCAGCCGGCTTTGAGCAAAATCCAGCGCGCCACCAACTCCCCCTCGCGGCCGGAGTCCGTGGCGACCACGATCTCGCCGATGTCGCCGCGCTTTAGCAGGGACTGTACCACGCGAAACTGTTTCGAGGTCTCTTTGATCACGACGAGCTGCATTTTCTTCGGCAGCATGGGCAGCGACTCGAGGTTCCATGTCTTGTACTGCTCGCCGTAGGCCTCCGGATCGGCCAGCGTGACCAAGTGGCCAAGCGCCCAGGTGACCACATATTGGGGACCCTCCAGGTAGCCCTCCCCGCCCTGGCGCGCGCCCAGCACTTTGGCAATCTCACGCGCGACAGACGGTTTTTCCGCCAGGACCAACGCCTTACCCGGCATCGGCGTCCCCTCCTTTCCCACAGGGGACCGGCGCGGCGCCGGTCCCCTCTTGTGTCAGTCGTATTCCAAGGATCTGCGCCCGTCAGGGCAGCTCGTTGCCCGCCGCGAGATAGATCTGGTACCACTCCTCGCGGGTCAGCGTCACGTCCGCCGCGCGGACACAGTCCCGCAGCCGCTGGACGTTCATGGTGCCGATCACGGGCTGCATCCGCGCGGGGTGCCGGAGCAGCCAGGCGACGGCGATCGTCGTGTTCGACACCCCGTAGGCGACGGCCAGCTCGTCGATTTTGGCGTTCAGCGCCGGGTATTTGTCGTTGTCGAGGAACACACCCGCGAAAGTGCCGTACTGGAACGGCGACCACGGCTGCACCGTGACGTCGTGCAGTCGGCAGTAATCCAACACCCCGCCGTCCCGGTCCACGGCGCCGTCGTCCAGCGTGTTGACAAGGATCCCCTGTGAGATCATGGTCGCAAACGCGACGCTGAGCTGGAGCTGGTTCGTCACGATCGGCCGGGAGAGGAACTTTTGCAGCAGCGCCATCTGCGCCGGATTCTGGTTGGAGACGCCGAAGTGGCGCACCTTCCCCGCGCCGTGCAGCACCTCAAACGCCTCGGCCACCTCCTCGGGTTCGACCAGCGCGTCCGGGCGGTGCAGCAGCAGCACGTCCAGGTAATCTGTTTTGAGGCGCTTCAGGCTCCCGTCCACGGAGCGCAGGATGTGTTCTTTGGAAAAGTCGTACATGCGTCCCGGCACGATGCCGCACTTCGACTGCAGGATGAGCGTCTCCCGGACGCCGGGACTCATCGAGACGGCCCGCGCGAAGATCTCCTCGCAGACGCCGCCGCCGTAGATGTCGGCGTGGTCGAAGAAATTGGCGCCGAGCTCCAGAGACGTCCGGACAAAGCGCTCCGCCTCGGACGGACTCAGCCCCTGGATGCGCATGCAGCCCACCGCGACCACAGGCACCTGCAGGTCCGACCGGCCCAACTTGATGGTTTTCATGGTATTCAGCCTCCTTTGTGGGAACTGCATCTTTTGACAGCCCCTTATGTCGCGCGTGTGTGTCGACGTGTCGACGACCGACAGCCGGCGTCCTATTTGCCGGACGCCCACAGGGGCGTCGGGTAACGTCCGATCTCGTGCATCTCCGCCATCGCGCCGACCACGGCGTCCCGGTCCTCCCGGTAGGTGACGCCGTACCAGGTCTCCCCGCTCTCAAGGACCCGGACGTCCGCCAGGCCCCGCCGCAGGAGGCTGTCCACCTCGCGGGGCAGCAGATACTCGCACCCGAGCGGGTCCTCCGGCAGATGGCTGTCGAGAAAAGCCGGGAAATCGGCCGCCGCCGCGTCGAGGAAGCTTTCGTCGAACCCCCAAAAATTCATCGACACCAGCGTGCTCGCCGGCAGATGGCGCCAGGCGCCGTCCTCAAAGAAGCGCGCGCCGCCGGGTGTCTTCTCCAGACCGGCGCGCTCCGTGACGCGCGCGAGAAAACCGTGCGCATCCGCCTCGCAGACGCCGCGTGTGACGCGGCCGTAGTCGGTCAGTGTGTTTTCGATCCGGTAGCCCACCATGCAGTAGTGACGGCGGCCGTCCCGCGGGCGGAGCGCCGTCAGCCACTCGTGGACATGCCGGAAGGCCGCGGGGCCGTAGTAGTCGTCCGCGTTGATCACCGCAAAGGGGCCGTGCACCTGGTCGCGCACAGCCAGCACGGCGTGCGCCGTGCCCCACGGCTTCACACGTCCCGCCGGCACGGCATACCCCACCGGCAGGTCGTCCATATCCTGGTAAGCGTAGGAGACGTCGGCATACTGCCCGATACGGGTGCCGGCGATCTCGGTGAAGGTTTGCTCCATCGCGCGGGTGATGATAAAAATGATTTTCTGAAATCCGGCGCGCACCGCGTCGTAGACGGAATAATCGATGATCACCTCTCCGCGCGCGCCGACCGGCTCGACCTGTTTGAGGCCGCCATAGCGGCTGCCCATACCCGCCGCCATGACGACCAGCACCGGTATTTCCATGCTCCCAACTCCCATGTTCTTCTTTGCGGGCGCCGTTCGATCCGGCTCTCCCCGCCCTCCCTTTTTTTTGCACCGCAAAAACGGGGCGCCGTCCCGATCCCCTCTCCGCGGTGTATGTGTTAAATTTTACCAGTTTTGGTCAGCCAAAAAATTTGTCGTGGATGACCTGCACGGCCTGCTGGGCGTCGCGCGCGTCGATGAGGACGGACACTTTGATCTCGCTGGTGGAGATCATCTGGATGTTGATGTTGGCCGCGGCCAGCGCCTCGAACATCTCGGCGGCCACGCCGGCGTTGCCCACCATACCGGCGCCCACGATCGAAACCTTGCTGATCGTGTCGCTGATCACCATGTCGGCGTATCCGATCACGTCGCGGTGCTCCTCCAGGATGGCGCGGGCCGCCTCCAGCATCTGTTTTTGCACGGTGAAGCTGATGTCCTTGGTGTCGCCGCGTCCGATGGACTGCAAGATGACGTCGACGTTGATCTTCCTGGCCGCCAGCAGCGAAAAGATCCGGAAAGCCTTGCCGGGCATGTCGTCCAAACCGACCAGCGCGATGCGCGCCACGTTGTCGTCCCGCGTGACGCCGCTGACATTGAGCTGTTCCACTTTCAATACCTCCTTGACTTGGGTGCCGGGCTGGCCGGTAAAACTGGAGATGACCTCCAGCGGGACATGGTACCGCTTGGCCATCTCCACCGAGCGGTTGTGCAGCACGCGCGCGCCGAGGGAGGAGAGCTCCAGCATCTCGTCGTATGTGATCTCATCCAACTTGCGCGCCTCGGGTACGGCCCGCGGATCTGTGGTGTATACGCCGTCCACATCCGTATAGATCTGGCACAGGTCGGCCTTCAGGGCGGCGGCGATGGCCACGGCGGTCGTGTCGGAACCGCCCCGGCCCAGGGTCGTCACATCGTCGTAGCGGTTGATGCCCTGGAACCCGCACACGACCACGATGTTTTTCCGGTCCAGCTCCACGCGCAGGCGCTCGCTCCCCACCTTTTTGATGCGGGCGTTGCCGTAGTTGCGGTCCGTCTTGAGGCCGACCTGCCAGCCTGTCAGAGAGACCGCCGGGAGCCCCAGCGTCTCCATCGCCATCGCAAACAGCGCCACGGAGACCTGCTCCCCGGTGGACAGCAGCATGTCCATCTCGCGGGGCGAAGGATTCTTCGACAGCTCCCGGGCTTTGGCAATCAGCTCGTCCGTGGTGTCGCCCTGCGCCGAGAGCACCACGACGACCTCATGGCCGGCCCGGTAGGTCTTCGCCACGATACCGGCCACCCGCCGAATGCATTCGGCGTCGGCCACCGAGGTACCGCCAAACTTCTGCACAATCAAGGACATCCGGGATTCCCCCTTTTTTTACAGTATTCGCATACAGCCGGCCGGCGGGTGCGGCAGCGCCGCTTCCCAGACCGCCCGTTCGGCGCGCGTCATGGGCTCGGTCACGGCGCCGCCGCCGGCCCCGTCCAGCCGCACATACCAGGCTGTCCGCAAATCTTTGTCCGTCAGCGGGGCCCGGGAAACAGCGGGCTGCCAGCCGACCCATTTGCGCGCGCTCATGTGCTTGACGGAGTCGATGATATCGGCCACCACCGCCGACGCGGTGGGCAGCGCGCCCGCCCCCCGGCCGTAGAACATGACCTCGCCGATGGCGTCGCCCTCCATCCAGATGCCGTTGAACACGTCGTGCACGCCGGCCAGCGGGTGTTCGTCCCGCACAAAGTGGGGTGCCACATAGAGGCAGGCGGGGCCGCCGTCTGGGCCGGGCAGCGCCCGGCCGAGCAGCTTGACCTGGCAGCCGTGCGCGTGGGCAAAGCGCACGTCCGCCAGCGTGATGCCGGCGATGCCTTCGGTGGCCACCTGCTCCGGATACACATGCCGGCCGAAGGCGAGGGAGGCCAGGATGCAGATCTTGCGGCAGGTGTCTTTGCCGTGGATGTCGTCCGACGGGTCCGCCTCCGCGTACCCCAGCGACTGGGCGCCGGCCAGCGCCTCCTCAAAAGAGACGCCGGCGCGGATCATCTGGGTGAGCACATAGTTGGTCGTACCATTTAATATGCCGGTGATCTCGCGGATGTGATTGGCCGCCAGGCACTGTGAGAGCGGGCGCAGCACCGGGATACCGCCCCCCACGCTGCCCTCGAAGAGATAGTTTAAGTTGCGCGCCGCCGCGATCGACTGCAGCTCGGCTCCGTGTTCGGCCACGAGCTCCTTATTGGTGGTGACCACATGTTTGCCGGCCAGCAGCGCCCGGCGGGTGAACGTCAGCGCGGCGCCGACGCCGCCGATGCACTCCACCACCACCTGAACCTCCGGGTCGTTCTCGATGATCGCGAAATCCTGTACCAGGAACCCGGCGTACGGCGAATCCGGGAAATCGCGGATGTCTAAAATGTATTGCAGCGTCACCGCCTGCCCTGCTTTCTCCTCGATGCGCCCGGCGTTTTTCTCAAGCAGCCCGACGACCCCGGCGCCCACGACGCCAAACCCCAAAACCGCAACCCCTGCCATAACGATCCGTCTCCCTCCGCGCGGCGGCGGCGCGCCCGCCGCCCATACAAAAGTGCTCATATTTTAACACAAACGGCGGGGGTTTGACAAGTGGGCACTTTCCAACTCCTTTCAAACGGCTTGTGCCGGAGGCGGCGCGGACGGGAAATCGGGGCGGATCCCGCCGCCGCGCCCGGGCACGCGTTTCCTTTTTGTTCCATCAACCCGTTCTGCCGCAAGGCTTGCGGGGTTTTTGTGAAAAGCGGCGCAAAAAAAGTCAAAATTTTTTGCAAAAAGGTGTTGACAAATCGCGCCAATGTCGGTATACTGAGATCGTAAAGTGAATCGAGTCTCATCGAAAAGGCAAAGCTGTCGAAAGGCAGTGACGCAAAACTATAGGGCCTGATGCTTCCGGTCTTGTGCCGGGGGGAAATGGTAGCCAGTTGCCGAAAGAGAAATAGAGGAACACTCTTTCTTGCCGGCACGGGTGAGAAAAAGTGTTTTTTTGTTTTTTCTTCCATGCCTTTCGGAAACTTGTTACACGAACAAACCCGAGAGGAGAGATCTATGAAACGCGCAATTATGTTCCTTGTTTTGCTGACGCTGCTTGTCCCCTTCGTCAGCCTGTCCGCTCCCCCTGTTCTCGCGGCGGAATCCGATGGAGGCGGCGCCGCGGCCCAGATCCTCAAAGGAAGCAAATCCGAGATCGACGCCACTTACAAAAACGACGGCTACATCAAAGTCCGCTATCTGAATGAGACCTCTAAAAAGATCAAAGTCAGAATCAACAAGTTGGACGCGAGCGGCCGGGAAGGCGTCGAGTACACCTACGATCTGTCCGGCAAAGGGGTGGCGGAGACATTCTCCTTCCAGAGTGGAAACGGAAAATACCGGATCAAAGTTCTGGAAAACATTGAGGGCACCAAGTATTCCGTGGTCCAGACCGAGACGGTGGACGTCTCCTTGAAAGACGAATACGCGCCGTTCCTCATTCCCATCCAACATATCAACTACCAGAGCACTTCCAAGGCTGTCATCAAAGCGAAGGAGCTGACCAAAGACGCCACGACGGAACTCGAAAAGGTACAGCTCGTCTACCGCTTCATT
>JAITDM010000244.1 GCA_031282535.1 Oscillospiraceae bacterium | reverse complement strand
CGGGTTCCAGGTGTTTTACCAGCCGATCGTCAGCGCCGGGAACCGGCACTGCACCGGCGCCGAGGCGCTGCTGCGCTGGCAGACGCCGGACGGCATCTACATCCCGCCGGCCCGCGTGGTCCCGCTGCTCGAAAAGTCCGGCCTCATCAGCCGCGTGGGGCTGTGGGTGCTGGAGACGGCCGTGCGCCAGACCACGGAGTGGATCCGCCTCAACGCCGATCAAACCTTCCTGATCAACGTGAACCTCTCGGCGCACCAGCTGCTCGACCGGATGCTCCCCGAACGGATCCTCTCCATTCTGGAGCGTTTCCAGCTCGCGCCGGGCAGCCTCTCGCTGGAGATCACGGAGAGCTCCGTCATCAACAACATGGGGGAGGCCTGCGAGATCCTGCAGTCCCTGCGGGACAGGGGCGTGCGGATCGCGCTCGACGACTTCGGCACGGGGTATTCGTCCCTCAGCCACTTGCAGATGCTTCCGATCGACGAGATCAAGATCGACCGCTCCTTCCTGAAGGGGGTGGCCGACACCGGATATAACAAATCCTTTGTGTCCACCATCGTGGAGCTGGCGCACAGCCTGCAGCGGGTGATCTGCGCCGAGGGCGTCGAGGAGCAGATGCAGTACCACGCCCTGCGCGACTTAAAAGTCGATAAACTGCAGGGTTTTCTGTTCGGGCGGCCCACCTCCCCCGAAACCTTTCAGAAATCCTTCGTCCCCTATTACTACGTCGGCAGCGAGGGGTATGTGAAAGACCTGTAACATTGCTTTTCCATATTTCGTATGCAGGGGCGCGCCGCGCCCCTCTTATGCATGGGAGGACTGTCCTATGGCGGCCATGTCGGAGCGGGCGCCGGCCAAGATCAACCTGACACTGGATGTGCTGGGGCGGCGTCCGGACGGTTTTCACGACTTGCGGACGCTGATGCAGTCCGTCTCTCTCTGCGACAAACTCACGCTCACCCGGCGGGAGCAGCCCGGCCTCGGTCTCACGTCGAACCTCCGTTTCCTGCCGACCGACCGGCGCAATCTGGTCCATGCGGCGGCGGCGGCGTTCTTTGCCCGCAGCGGGCTCACGCCGCCCGGCCTCCATCTGAGCCTGGAGAAGCACATCCCCGTGGGGTCCGGCATGGGCGGCGGCAGCGCGGACGCGGCGGCGGCGCTGCGGCTCCTGAACCGCTTCTTTCAGGCCGGGCTGTCCCACGGCGACCTGGAAGCGCTGGCGGCCCAGGTGGGCTCCGACGTGCCCTTCTGCGTGCGCGGCGGCACCCAGCTGGCCGAGGGGCGCGGCGAACGGCTGCGCCCTGTCCCGCCGCTGCCCGCCTGCCACATCGTCCTGTGCAAACCGCCGTTTTCCCTCTCGACGGCCACGGTCTTCTCCCGGGTGGCCACGACCCGCTTCACTTGGCGCCCGGACCACGACGGCGCGCTGCGGGCGCTGCAGGAGGGCGACCTGCGCGCGCTGTCCCAGCGGCTGTTCAATGTGCTCGAATCTTTGATCCCACACGGACAGCGGGAGATTGCGGACATCCGCAGCGTCCTGCTCGACGCCGGCGCGCTGGGCGCGCTGATGAGCGGCAGCGGCCCCACCGTGTACGGCCTGTTTTCCGACCCCGACGCGGCGCACGCCGTCCACGAGGTGCTGCGCGCCCAATATCCGGAGACCTTCCTGGTCCGTCCGCTGACCGCTCTGCCCGACGACGGCGCGCCGTAAAATCCGTTCAGATCCGTTGTATAAATGCCGCGCCGCCTGTCCATACTCTCAACGAAAAATGGAGCGTATGGACAGGGGGATTTTTTTATGAGACACAGCACACGGGCGCGTCCCTGGGAGATCGCGCTGGCCGTCGGCCTCGTACTGGCCGTGACGGCGGGGCAGCTGCTGGACCGGGAGGCCGCGGCGCTGTCGGGCCGCGTGCTGCGGCTGCATGTCGTGGCCCACACAGACGACCCGGCGGACCAGGCGGTCAAGCTGAAGGTGCGGGACCGCGTGCTCGCCTGCGCGGCGCCGCTGGTGACCGGCGCGGCCGACCCGGCGGAGGCCGCCGCGCGGCTGCGGGGACATCTGCCCGCCCTGGAGGCGGAGGCGCGCGCCGTGCTGCGCGCGGAGGGCTTCGACCTGCCCGCGCGCGCGGAGCTCACAGAGATGTTCTTTCCCACCAAAACATACCCCGGCTTTGCCCTGCCGGCCGGGTCCTACGACGCGCTGCGCATCACCCTGGGCGACGGCGGCGGCCAAAACTGGTGGTGCGTCGTCTTCCCGCCCCTGTGTCTCGCGGCCTCCGGCGAGACCGTCACACAGGCCGCGCTGACGGGCGGGCTGACCCCGGCGCAAACGGATTTGATCACCGGCCGGGACGAATCCTGCGTGTTCAAATTCAAATGCCTCGAATGGTGGGCGGCCTGCCGGGCTTTCTTCTCCGATTAGGGAAATATTGGGTTTCCCTACCCGCATGGGTAGGGAAAAGCTTCCAAATCTCGCGTTTTGATTCCTGGTATATGGAATAAAAGGGGAAATCTACCCATATGGGTAGTAGCATTGGAGGCTGGGAAGGTGGTACACTACGGGTGAGGCCTCTCCACTACCGCGCGAGCGGAATTGTATGATGAGGTGAGTTTGGAGCTTCCCATTCCGGAGAGGACTCTAAACAATTTACCCCACTACCCTTTCTCTTCTTCATTCTTCCACCCTTCAAATGCCGCAATTTGAAGGGTGGCCTTTTTTTGACGGCGCTACGCGCCGCCAGATATCAATGCCGCAATTTGAAGGGTGGCCTTTTTTTGACGGCGCTGCGCGCCGCCAGATATCAATGCCGCCATTTGAAGGGTGGCCTTTTTTGACGGCGCTGCGCGCCGCCAGATGTCAATGCCGCAATTTGAAGGGTGGCATTTTTTTGACGGCGCTACGCGCCGCCAGATGTCAATGCCGCCATTTGAAGGGTGGCCTTTTTTTGTTTTTTTCTTTTGGGGCTGGATTCTGGGCGAAGAACGCGTTATAATGGAAGGCACTATGACCCCGGGCGGGTGGTGGCCCGGCCCTGCGGAGCAGGGCGGGAAGGAGGTCCCATGCCTACGCTCAATGACCTGCGGGACGAGATCGACAAGATCGACGGCGCCCTGTTTGGGCTGTTTACATATCGCATGCATCTGTCTGCGGAGATCGCGCGCGTCAAGGCCATGCTCGGCCAACCGATCTTTGACCAGGAGCGGGAGGCCTTCTTGATGGAGGCCGCCGCCGCGCGGGTGCCGCCCGAATTGGCCGAGGAGGCCCGCCTGCTCCAGGCCTGTCTGGGGCAGCTCTCCCGCGCCTACCAGCGCCGGGAGACGGGCCTGCCCGGCCACTGCGAACCCGCCAACTGACCGCCTCGGGCGGAATCTCCGTAAAAAACCGTTCATTATCAAGTATCCATTGTCAACTATCTACGGGGGAGAGAGCTTATGAGAGAGGCTTTGCAGCAGATCCGGAGCGAGGCGCTCACCGCGCTGGCGCAGGCCGGGGATTCAAAAGAATTGGAGGCCCTGCGCATTCGATTTTTGGGAAAAAAAGGCGCGCTCACGTCGCAGCTCGCGCGGCTCGGCAGCCTGTCGCCCGAGGAGCGGCCGGCGGTTGGGCAGCTCGCCAACATCCTCCGTCAGGAGATCGACGAGCTGCTGAAGACACGGCTGGCGGAGCTGCAGCGGGCGCAGCTCTCCGAGCGCCTGCTGGCGGAGACACTGGACGTCACCCTGCCGGGGCAGGCGCCGCCGCTGGGCCGCGTCCACCCGATGACGCGCGTGCTGGACGACGTCAAGGACATCTTCCTCGGCATGGGATTTTGCGTGGTCGAGGGGCCGGAGGTGGAGACCGCCTGG
>JAITDM010000243.1 GCA_031282535.1 Oscillospiraceae bacterium | reverse complement strand
TTATCTGGACAGTTCCGCTCCGGGCGCGGTCAACTCGGCCGCCTACAGCGGCGTGACGGCGAAAACGGATGCGGAGATAAAAGACGCCGCCTTTGCGGCGGCGCTCGGCGACGCGTACGAGGCGGTGTCTGGCGGGTATCCCGTTTTGGTGTGGCAGACCAGTGCACACGGGGCGGAACCGTCCTCGAATACGCTGGGGCTTGTCCGTTCCGACGAGAGCACCACAAAGAAGGCCGTGTTCGACCTTGCGGCGCGGATCCCGCTGTCGGGCGTGAACCTGATTGAGGCGGAGATCGCCTACGACGCGTCGCAGTACGACGTGAGCGTGGCCGGCGCGGTGGACGGCGCCGCGGTCAGTGTTGTCAGGGACAACGGCGCGGGCCTGGTGCAAGTCGTCGTCGGCGTCACAGGCGGGGCGAAGCTTGGCTATGACGCCAGGCAGGTGCTCGCGAAGATCGCGGTCACGCCGAAGGCGGGGCGGACGCCCGCCGCCGCGTATGTGGAGATCTCCTCCTGCAAGGCATATGAAATCGGCAAACCGGCGGTGCTGGCCGCCGACCCCGCCGGCGCGGAATCGGCGTTCACCTACACGACCGCGGAGACGCTTGACGCAAACGGCGACGACACGGTCACGGCGGCCGACCTCTCGCTCGTTTTGTACTACTTCGGAGCCGTGAGCGGCGAACTGCCGCAGGGCGTCAAGGCGGACGTGAACAACGACGGGACAGTGACCATGATCGACGTCACCCTGCTCGTCAACGCGCTCTACCCGGCGGCGTAAACGACGCTTTCTTCTACACCTTCCATATATTTCCATAGACCAAGACCCATGAAGGCGGATTCGGCTGACGTGGCGGGCGCGGCCTGCCGCGTCAGCCGAAACGTCCGTGACATGCGGGATAAGGGGAGTGCCGCCATGCGGAACGTTAAAAAGAATGGGAAGGGTGTGCGCCTGCTGCCGGTCTGCGCGCTTGTGTTTACGCTGCTGACACCGGCCGCGCGCGCGGCGCCGTCGGCCGAAGTGGCGCTCAGCATCGCCGACGCCGTGTATGAAAGCGGTGAAAGCGGCGACATCATCGTAACGGTTGACATCGCCGTCGGCGCACCCACGGAGCCATATGCGTCGCTGGATTTCAATCTCGTCAGCAGCGACTACGAACATCTCCGGATCCTCGACCTCGACGACGACGAAAAAGTCACGGCGCTGGACATCATGTTCACGCCGGACTACGGACAGGCGTATCACAGGGGACGCGTCGACGAAGAGACGGGCGGCTACCGCTATCTGATGGGGATTTACGCGCAGACGGGCGGCAATCTGATCGCCGGCGCGACGGACGTTTGCACCGTGAGGCTGCGCTATCGCGGGGAAGAGACGCAAACGCTGCAGCTGCGGGATGTGAAGCTCATATACATCGACGACACGGGCGGAGTGGGCGACGCGCCTGTCGATTCGTCGTTCGCGCTTCTCACGATTGACAGGCATGTCATGACGGCGGTTGATGGTCAGGATGTGCCCCTGGGTTCGATGCCGGCGTGGGACGAACCGGTAACGGTGCCCGCAACCGGCGATGTTCCGGCTCTGTGGATCGTACTTAGCGCCCTGGCCGGGGCGGCGGCCGTACTCGCCGCTGTTATCATCATGCGCTGGGTCCATGCAAAAAAGAGGTCCCGGGAACGCGAACAGGCCGGATGAAGAAACATCCTATCGTCTTTGAAGCCAGCGCGATATGTTCCGCTCTGCCTGGTCAAACGCAACGCCTACCTTTACAACCTCACGCTGCCCGGCTTCATACGGGATCGCATACCCCTTCGCCTCTATCTGCGCCAGCGCCTCCTCGGCGGTCCCATGCAGCTTAAACTCAAATACATATACCGTATCCCGCGTGACCACCACAGCGTCGGATCGCCCTTTCGCGCTCCGCACCTCCGCCTGGACATACTGCCCCATCAACGTAAATACTAAATAAAACACCACCTGATAATGCCGCTCTGTTTGGTCGTTCAGATCATAGGGAATATGAGCAAAAAACGTCTTCAGCCGACCCATGAAGCCATCTACATCCCCCGTGCGCAAATCGTCGGCAAAATCATCCGCGAAAAAATCCTGCCCCACCGGTCTGTACGCATAATACGGCAGCAATTCCTCCAAAAATCCGTACCGCACTTCCTCATTGGGGAAGTCCAGCCGGTATCTTCCGTTCGCGCAGCCTGCAATGGTCAGGTAACCGCTCTGATAAAGCAATGGCACAGGATTGCCCCCGTCCACACGGTAGTCGTCAATGGAACGGACGGGTATCTCCACGCCCTCCGCAAACCGAAGCAAATCGAAGCGGTCGCGCTTCATTTGCTCAATCAAGTAAGTGGGCGTCCCCGTCTCAAACCAGTAATGCGCGAATTTTCTTTTCGACAACGTGTTCAATACACTGAACGGATTGAACATTCCTTCGCTGTCCTCACAAAAGTGATAGCCGTCGTAACGCTTCTTCATCTCCGCCGCAGCTTCTTCACATGTCATATTTTGTTTCTCGGCCAACGCCTCCAGTTCCTGACCGAAATATCTCTCCAATTCTTCCGCAGATATGCCGCATATACCGGCATAAGCGTCTTCCAGACTGATGTCCCGCAGCATGTTCAAATCGCTGAACACACTCACCTTTGAGAACTTCGTCACCCCCGTCAGCAAAACAAACCGCAACCACCGATCCGCACTCTTCAACACGCCGTAGAAGCCCTTCAGCGCCTGACGCATATCATCATGAGCGTTCCCGTTCTCCATGGTCTGCAAAAGCGGCCGGTCATACTCGTCCACCAGGACCACCACTTTCTGCCCCGATTTCTCATACGTTTTCCGAATCAGACGATAAAAACGCGTGGCAAGCGTACCGGCCGCACTTTCCTCCTTGTCTTCTCCCCATGCGCTCAAGTTCTCGCTGAGCCCCGCCTCTAAACTCGCCATGTCCGTATAATTCGTCACATTCAAGTCAATGTGCAGCACCGGATAAGGCGTCCAGTCCTTTTCCAGTCTCTCAATGGCCAACCCTCGAAACAATTCCTTCTTCCCCTCGAAATACGCCCTCAGCGTGGACAGAAGCAAGCTCTTACCAAAGCGTCTCGGCCTGCCCAAAAAAAACGGCGTACTAAACCGTGCCAATTGATATACCAGTTCGGTTTTGTCCACATATACATAATCATCCGTCCGCAGTTTTTCAAAATCCTGTATTCCAATGGGCATTTTTCTCATGGCGACCGCCCCTTTCCGCGTCTAACGTGGGTTGCGCCTGCAACCCACAACCCAAATTCTTGTTCTTGTTGCCGCTTCGCGGCAACAAGGTACTGCGCAGCGTTTCTTGTTTCATCTGCCAAAAAATCGGTTCGGCCTTCGGCAGACGCACGCCTGACACCTGAACCATACCATATTTTAAGAGAGCCGTCAAGGAACCGGACCTTTGGTGCGCGGCCCTTTCTTTTTGCGCCCGCCTGTGATATACTCGTACCAACGATAGGATACGATTGGATAAGGGGAACGGAGTATGAGACGAGTGGCGACGACGCTGGCCGCCGTGCTGCTGCTGGCGGTCCTGGCGCCGGGCGCGGGCGCTGCGCGACCGGACAATACCAATTGGGTTTGGGCGAACGGTATCCCTACGGACGACATCGACAACGACGCCCAGGCCCGGGCCGAGATGCTGCAGGCGCTGGGGCTGTTCCTCGGCACCGGGCAGGGATTTGAACTGGACCGGGACATGACCCGGGCCGAGGCGGCCGTCATGCTCGTCCGGTTCCTTGGCGCGGAGCGGACGGCGCTTGGCGGCACATGGGCGCACCCGTTCCGGGACGTGCCCGCGTGGGTGGACCCCTACATCGGCTGGCTGTACCAAAACGGGCTCACCAAGGGCATGTCGGCCGTGCGCTTTGGCGCGCAGGAGCGGACGACGCTCAAACATTACGCCATCTTCCTCGCCCGCGCGCTGCGCGGACCGGACATCCCGGATGAGGCGTGGACGGTCTGCGCCACACCGGACGAGGTGCGCCTGTGGGACGAGGTCAACCAGTCGTTCGCGCGCGCGGCGGCCGTGGGGCTGTCGGTGCGCGCATTGCTTCTCCCCCGCACCGCGCAGGGCGGCGGCGGGAGCATGGCGCAGTGGCTGGTCGACCAGGGCGTGTTCACGGCGGCGCAGTTCGAAGAGGCGGCCTGGGGCATACTGCCCTCGGGATACAAAGAGGATCCCCTGGCCCGCTACGTGGCCGGCGTGCGGGTCGCGGTGTGCGAGGAGGCGGATCTTGTCCCGGCGGCCGCCTCGGAATATGGCGACAGGGACCGCCTGCACGCCGCGCGCGTGTCGCCGGACGGTGTGGCGGAGCTGTTTGCGCTGGACGCCAAAACCCTGGCGGTGCGGGCCGTGGATCGCTATCAGACGGATCCGCGCGTGAGGGGATTTGTCTACATCGGCACGGTGGACAGCCCGGAGGGGCGCATCGACGGCCTTGTCGAACGCTATGAGGCGGAGGACGGCTCTCCCGCAGGCGTCGGTGGCCTGCTGTGCTGGAACGGGAGTGCGATTGCGCACGTGGTCACACGCGACGCGTTGTGGGGGTCGGTGGCGGAGACGCTCCGGGCGGATCTGTCCAAGGCCTTCGGCGAGGGCTTTGGGCGCATCGAGGACGCGCAGGGTACCCGGCGGACATTCCTGACCGACGGCCGGCTGCTGGTCGCCGGCATCGACACCCTGTTCCTGTTTGCGCCCGACGTGTCCGGCGGCCTGGTGCGGCGGGCCTGCCCCGCCGGCGCGCAGGTGTTGATGTTTGGTGCGGGCGGCATGGCCGTCACACAGCGCGCGGCGGCGGACAACACCGTGACCATCGAATGTCTCGACGTCCGGACGGGCGCGGTGACCGACACGTACACCGTGGCGCCCGACAGGGCGGGCGAGGAGGGGCGGCGGACATTGGCGGCCGAAAATCAGTGGAACAGCGGTTACTTCCTCGGCGAGGCGGGGCTCTACGGCGAAGCCGGGCTGTACCGGCTGATCGACGGCCGGCTGCGCCAACTCACCGACCGGCCTGTCCTGAGCGTCGCCTTCCGGCGCAACAACCCGGAACCTGTATTCCTGACGCACGCGCCGGGGGAGAGGATCCAGGGCAGCCATGGCCCCGGCGGCGACCGGATCATGGAGGCTCGGTTGGACGGCAGCTTTGGAACATTGCTGGTGAACGATCCACCCCACGGCATCGTCGTCACAGGGTTGGTCGGCAGCACGGACTATGCACAGGAAGTCATATTCTACGGCGAGCCGGTGTCGGGTGCACAGCGCGCCGACGGTGTGTACACGTATATGACGCACACGTATATGACGGAGGGAAGGGGCATCTCCGTGCTGGAATACGAGGCGGCGGACCCGGAGACGGCGGACGGCTGGGACCCGGACGATCCGGACGCGTACAAGGCGGGCTATGTCCAAAAGGAACAGGCGCGGCTGACGGCAGTGGGCTATCACACCTGAGCAATGAGATTTGCCGATACAACCCGCGCAACTTCGGCAGGGACGGGTCGAAGAGCCGTCCGCGCGGCTGCCCACATCCATGGCGTCACCGTTCCGGTAGGGACGGCTCTCCGAGCCGTCCGCGCGGCTGCCCACATCCATGGCGTCACCATTCCGGTAGGGACGGCTCTCCGAGCCGTCCGCGCGGCGGTTTCGGAGAAACCGCCCTACCGGCCGGGTATACTATCACATCTGCCCCCCCGGCGCCCGGGGCGGTCATCCACGGTGAGACGCCGTCAAAGGGACGCCGTCAGGGCCGGCGGCAGGCCGATGTCCGCCACGCGCGCCTCGCCGAAGTATGCGCGCCCGGGCGCCAGGAGGCAGGCGGGTTTGGCCAGCCCCAGCATCAGCGTCACGGAGGCCCGGACCGCGTCGCCCAGGATCTGCCCGGTGGCGGCGTCGACGCCGCTGGGCACGTCGCAGGCGAGCACCGGCGCGCCCGCGCCGCCCATCTGCCGGATCGCCCACGCGTAAATGCCGGACACCGGGCGCCCCAGCCCGGTGCCGAACACCGCGTCGACGACCAGCCCGCAGGCGCCGAAGTCGCGGGCCGTCACCTCGGGCGTGAAGGGGAGGATCCGGCCGCCGAGCCGCTCATACGAGGCGGCCGCCGCGCCGGACAGACTGTCCGCCGCCAGCGCCTCGCGCCGGATGCCCCACACCCGCACCTCTACACCCGCGCGGCGCAGCGCCGTGGCGCAGACGTAGCCGTCCCCGCCGTTGTTGCCCCGTCCGCAGACGATGACGATCGGGCCTTCCGGGCACAGGGTCCGGGCGGTGCGCGCCAGACAGTGCCCCGCGTTCTCCATCAGCATCGACAGCGTGACGCCGTAGTCGGCGGCGCGGCGCTCCGCCTCCCGCATCTGCGCCACGGAATAGGTCTTCAGCATCGTCTCACCCCCGATTTTCCCCATCATAGCACAGAAACAATCCCCCCGCAACCCCGCGCCCTCGCAATCGTAGGGGGCGATGGCAATCGCCCCGCATCCACCCAAAAAGGGCGGATTGCCATCCGCCCCTACAAGGAGTGACGGCCATGCCGGGCGGCATTCAATTTTTGCCGGGCGACGACATCACCGAGGCGCTGGCCCAAAGACACCGGGTCTATCTGTGCGGCGACCTGGAGTTCCCCCAGACGGGGCTCCCCTGTCTGCCGGACGACAAGCTTGAGATCGGCGTCAGCCACTACAAAACATTTCAGGCGGACACGCCCCATGTGCACCCCCGGGACATGGAGTACAACTATGTGCTCCGGGGGAAGGTGAAGATCTACCTGCTCGATGAAAAGCGGGAGTACGAGTTCACCGAGGGGTCCCTGTTTGTCATTGCCCCGAACACGCCGTACGCGTCCAAAGGCTATGCGGACACCCGGGTGCTCTTCGTCAAATGCCCTGGCGGCAACGACAAGCAGTGTCTGGAGGCCGACGGCGCGCTGGCCGACTGGATGCGCGCCTGGGCGTGAGGCCGCGCATATTCTCTCTTGCCAAGACGGCGAAGTTGTGGTATTCTAAATGTACTGGCCTCAAACGGCCGGGTATTTTGGCGTGGTGGGTATAGCTCAGGTGGTTAGAGCACCAGATTGTGGCTCTGGGGGCCGTCGGTTCAAGTCCGATTATCCACCCCATAACGAAACGGCCCCTTGAAACCGCTGCGGCGCAGTGTTTTCAAGGGGCCGTTCAATGTTTTCGACAATCTAAAGCCACAGAGAGGGCGCAATCGTGAAATCAAAATTCAACGAATTGAAAGCAGGTGGTTCAATGCCAGTGCTTGCCAGGTTTTAT
>JAITDM010000133.1 GCA_031282535.1 Oscillospiraceae bacterium | reverse complement strand
CCCCCTATGTCTTCCTTTTTATGTATGGAGCGGCCCTTGCCTTGCGCCGCTCATTTCCGCTGTTTCCATGTGAAAAACTTTATGGTAAACCCGATGGTCACGCATAGGAAAGCGAACAGTGCCCCTAAGTCCAGAAGAACTGTGGGCGTCAGAGCCGGGGAGACCATCAGACTGCGCATGGCTTCCAGCGCATAGGAGAACGGGAGCAGTCTTTGGACGACTTGCAGCGCCGGCGGCAGGCCGTCCAGAGAGTAGTACACCGGCGTTGCGAACATGACAAAGAACATCATGACCATCGAGAGGGTCTGGCTGGTATGGTAACGCTCGCTGCAGGTCCCGATGATCGCGCCGATGCCGATCATGATGACCATGCTCATCAGAAGGACGAGCCCCAGCCAAAAGGACACTATAAAACCCGTGCCCAGCAGCAGCGTCCCCACAATCGGCGTCACAATCAGCGCGGGCAGCACACTGACGGCCGCACTGAAAAATACTCCCAGCAACGGACTGGCGCGACAGATGGGCAGCGTGGCCATGTGCTCAAATCCGTTTTTGACCCGCATGCCGATCAAAACCTGCGCCAGCGTAGTGATGCACAGGTTGGAGATAGAGGTGATAAAATTGCCGGAGATGTAGAGGATGGCCACCTCTTTTGTCACCACCACAGGCATCAAGCACACCATCAGAACGATCCCCAGCGGGATGACCATAGAAAACAGCGCGTTGACCGCCGCGAGGGACGCCTGCTGTTTGAGACCCACCATAAAATAGGTCCATGTCTCCACACGCAGACAGCGCATACTTTCTTTCAATCCGCGTTGTTCGGCGGCGCCCGGCGCCATTTGCATCGGCTGTGTCACCAAAGCCCTCCTTCTCACCCGCGCACCCGGCGCGGCGTCTCATGCGACGCCGCGGGCTCACGCAAATTTGGCCCCCATGGCCTTGATGTAGACATCCTCCAGGTTGGGCCGGCTTATCTGGATGTTCTCGACGCGTGCGCTCAGACGCCGGTTGGAAAACGCCTCGCCGATGCAGCGGACAACGTCGTCTTCCCCCGTGTAGACAAACAGCGTGCGCCGGTCCTCCGACCACTTCTTCTCGTAGTCCGCCAGAAAGTCCTCACCGACCCCGCTCTCCGCGTCTTTCAGCAGGAGCTCCACCCGAATCTGCCTGTTCAGCTCCTTGATCAAGCTGCGCGGACTGCCCTCCCGGATGATCTTGGCGCCCGCAAAGATTTTCACCTCGTGGGCGATGCTCTCGATCTCCCCGATGTTGTGCGTGACCAGCAGAACCGTCGCGCCTATGGCGGCGGCGGTCTGCCTCAGAAAATGCCAGAAGTACTGCCGCATCTCCGGATCCAGCGCGTTCGTGGGCTCGTCTAAAATGATGAGCTCCGGGGACCCGATGACCGCGCAGGCCAGCGCCACCGCCTGCTTCTTGCCCCCGCTCATGGTCTCCATCACCACCCGGAGGTCCTGCTCCAAGTGGAGCCGCGCCGCCAGAGAGGCGATGTGCGTCTGGATCTCCGCCTTTGGTATTTTCTTCAGCCGCCCGGTGTAAAACAGCGCGTCCCACGCGGTCAGATGGTCCCAGTGCGCGAATCGCGACTGCATCATGTATCCGATCCTGGAGAGCCCGCCCACGCCGCAGACAGTCTGCCCAAACAGGGCGACGCGCCCCGACGTCGGCGTCGTGTAACCGGTGATCTGCTTGATCAGCGACGTCTTCCCCGATCCGTTCGGGCCCAGAAACGCCACGATATCGCCCCTGTTTACCGAGAAACTGATGTGATCGTTGGCCACCACGCGGCCCTTTCGCGTCCTGTATTCCTTGCACAGGTCCTCCACTCGCAGCACCGTGTCAGCCAAAGTCCTCACCTCTTCCCCTCGTTTGGCGCGCCGGACGGCGAAGCGGTCTTGCGCGCCGCGAACACCATCGGGTTGTTTTGCACCCGCGCGTCCCGCGTCGTACCCAGGACATTATAATCAATATGAAAATACTGGGATTTCATTCCACACGTTCTCCATTGTTTTGCGTTTTTGTTCGGCATTACCGAACCGTTCGGTTTTAATCCACCCGCTCAGGCCGCCGGGCAGTACAAAAAATAATAGGGCAAACACATACCCGCAAGCAGATGCGTGCGTACCCTGTTCTGTTCAACATCAACCGTGCCGCACCCTCCTGACCGCCTCTGAAAGGGTCTCTTCCCACGCACAAACAGCATGGCAACGCCCCCTCTGCCACAGCGGCGTCCGCCAATTCGTGACAGTTGTAAATTTCATTATATTCCATAAATTTTCATCTGTCAAGCAATTCCCTCTAAATTTTTGTGCTTTTTTGAAGAACTTTGTCGACCTTTTCACTCGTCGTTTCCACTTTCTTCTTCTTTTGTCCTCTTTCTCCTTCTCTTCGCACGCCCTCTTACCTGTGCATTTCAACCGATGTCATGGCGACAGACAGGCGGGAATACACTGTGTAAATGGGTCGACCACTTCATCGCTTTACCATGCTTTATGTACGCAGCCACAGGGCGGCCCGCCGCGCGCAATCCTCATCATAAAAACGGGCGTCCCGGCCGATAAATCTCGGCGGGACGCCCGTTTTGCGGCGGCCTAGTCTCTCTCAGGCGCCGGCTTTGAGCTGGAGAGACAGGCGGTCGGCGATCATGGCAATGAATTCGGAATTGGTCGGTTTCCCTTTGACATTGGACACCGTGTAGCCAAAGAATCCCTGCAGCGTCTCAATGTCGCCCCGGTCCCAGGCCACCTCGATGGCGTGGCGGATGGCCCGCTCCACGCGGGAGGGCGTCGTGGCGAAGGTCTTGGCCACGGCCGGGTAGAGCACCTTGGTGATGGCGTTGATCGCCTCTCTGTCCTTGACGGCCACCATGATGGCCTCGCGCAGGTACTGGTAGCCCTTGATGTGGGCGGGCACGCCGATCTCGTGGATGATGTCGGTCACACGCGTCTCGATGTCCAGATCCGAGCGCAGCCCGCGCATGGGCACGGCGGCGCGCATGGGCTGCGCGCGCCTGGCCCTGCCCACCGCGCGGACGCGTTCCACCAGCCCCGCGATGTCAAAGGGCTTGAGGATAAAATACTGGGCGCCCAGCGCCGCCGCCTCCGCCGTGGCCTGGTCGGTGGCAAAACCGGACAGAACAATGACGCCGGGCCGGCTCCCCGACGCCATGCCCCCGATGGCCTTCATCACGCCAAACCCGTCGAGCACGGGCAGAACAATGTCCAGCAAAACGACGTCGGGCAAAAGCGTCATGATCTGCTGTACCGCCTGGTATCCGTCGGTGGACACGCCGACAATCTCAAAGTCCTTCTCGCCTTCCAGTGCACTTGTCAGCAGGGAGCGGAAATCCGCGTTGTCATCCGCGATCAAAATTTTCACCGTGTTGTCCATCATGCAGTAACCCCCTCATTTCGTTCAAACATCCGTCTCAAAATTGCCGGTCTTGCATCACCACCTGTAAAATATCATAATGGGACACGATGTGCAAGACAAAAATGGAAAATTTTACAAATAATCGTCCGCCATTTTTTTACAAAAAATTCCATTTATGGAAATTACAGGGTATTCCGCCGCACCCCTCTCGCCGCCCCCACACCCTGCGCCCCAATGCTTTCATCAATTTTCCATTTTTTGTAAACCTTCTTCACCCCCAACGCCCACACCCAACACCCCGCACCCAACACTCAGCACTCCGGGGGACCCGCGGCTGTGCCGCGGGCCCCCCGGACATTCAAGCCGCCGCCCGCGCCAGGCAGAGGGCTCCCTCGCGGAGCATGGTCTGCGCAAAAATGCCGTACCCGCGTTTGGGGTCGCTCACAAGGACATGGGTCACCGCGCCCAGCAGTCGTCCGTCCTGCACCACGGGGCTGCCGCTCATGCCCTGCACGATGCCGCCCGTCAGGGCCAGCAGGCCGGGGTCCGTCACTTTCAGCATGAAGTGCCGCCCGTCGCCGTCCCCCTCGCCGCCGTAGATCTTGACGATTTCGACGTCGAAGGCCTCGACCTCGCCGCCCCGCACATTGGAAAGGATCCGGGCGGCGCCGGTGTGCGCCTGGGCCGGCGCGGCGACCGGCATCACCGGCCGGCGGCCGGCCAGGGCCGTGTCCCGCAGCACCCCGAAGATCCCGTGGCCGGTGTTGGCCAGCACGTCGCCGGCGCTCTCCTCGGAGGCAAATTCCCCTTTGAGTTCACCCGGGCTGCCCACCGTGCTC
The DNA here is from genome assembly GCA_031282535.1 of Oscillospiraceae bacterium. Lineage (GTDB taxonomy): Bacteria > Bacillota > Clostridia > Oscillospirales > UBA929 > JAIRTA01. The sequence goes on along the minus strand of JAITDM010000133.1, from coordinate 437 downwards.
TTTGTGATATCCCGCACCGTGGCGCCCAAAATGCTGCCCGCCGCGAGGGGCAGCGGGTCGCTGTCGCCCGCCTCCGCGATGCCGTGTCCCAGCGCGCCGAAGAGTCCGGTCTGCGGATCGTAGAATGTCATGGTCCCGAGGCCGGCCAATCCGTCGCGGGTCAGCGCGCCGATCCGGTACTGTCCGTCCTCGGCGCAGCGGACCGACCGCACGGAGAGCGTCAGGGCCGCGCCCTGCCGGACGACCTCCAGGACAAGCGGCGCGTCGCCGGCCTCCGCCACGGCGCGCCGCAGATCCTCCGCGCCGTCCACCGGGCCGTCGCCCGCCCGCACGATGCGGTCGCCCACCTGCAGCCCGGCCTCCTCCGCCGGGCGGCGGACGCCGCCGGCCGTCGTCACCTCGGAGAGCTCCGTCACGAGCAGGCCGTCCGTCTGAAT
>JAITDM010000302.1 GCA_031282535.1 Oscillospiraceae bacterium | reverse complement strand
GCCGCAAGGACGTCCGGATCGTTCGTGTCGGTGAAGGCGGCGCTCCGGGTTTCTCGGGCGCCCGCGAGCGCCGCGGCCGGTTCGCCGGCCGCCGTCTCAAGCAGCGACATCATCAGCCGGGCGCATTCCGCGCGGGTCATGACCGTCTGGTACCCGCCGAGCAGCGCGTCGGGGGCGAGCCCGAGCGCGCGGATCTCCTCCACGTCGCTACGCGCCCACGGGGCGGGGACGGAGAGCGGCGTGCCCGGTAGGGCCACGCCGTCCAAAATTTTGACGGGCACGGGGTGCGGGTCGGCGTCCGGGTAGCCGAGCCCCAGCTGGCCGCTCCGGTTGGAGCCCCAGGCCCACAGCGTGCCGTCGGTCTTCAGCGCCAGCGTCGCGGCGCCAAAGACCGCCACGTCGGCCACGTCGGCCATCACCTTGACCGGCTCGGATCGGTCCTGCGTCGTGCCGTCCCCGAGCTGACCGGCCGCGTTTTCGCCCCAGGTCCAGAGGCTGCCGTCCCGCTTCAACGCGGCGGCGTGCCGCCCGCTCTGGTCCGCCTTGGCCACATCCGTCATCATCCGCCGGGGCGTGCGCACCCGCGTCTCCGCGGCGGCGAACAGGAGTCCGCTCTCATTGCGGCCCCAGCCCCAGAGCGTGCCGTCTGTCCCCACGGCGAGCACGTTGGCAAACGACGGCGCCGCGGACGCAACGCCGCCCATCACCCGCACCGGCTCGGAGATATAGTCCCCCTCCGCCTGGCCCGCCGGCGGAGCGGCGAGCTGCCCGTTGTCGAAGCCGAAGAACCAGAGCGTGCCGTCGGCCCCTATGGCCAGGCCGTTTTCGACGCCGAGCGAGACGTCCGCCGTGCCGGCGGCCCGCCGCTGGGCGGCCGCCGTGACGGCGCTGTGCCAGACCCAGAGGCTGCCGTCGTTTCGGACCGTCGCGAGCAGCCCGGCCCCCGCGTCGAGGGCGCGTACGTTGTCCATCACCTGGGTCCCGACCGTGATGTCTTTGTCCCAGTGGATGTCGTTCGGGTAGGTCCGCGCGGCGCCGTCGGCCTTCAGCACGAAGACCTCCGTACCCGCCGCCACGGAGACGATCCCGTCCCCGACCTGCCGGGCCGTCAGGCATTCGCCCTCGGGCAGCGGCGTCTCCGCGACCCAGCCGCCCCGGTCCTCACGGTCCTCCGGCCCCGCGCGGGTCTCCTGGCCCCAGACCCAGAGACTGCCGTCGGTCCGGACGGCGAAGGCGTTCCATGTGTTCACCGCCACCGTGCGCCCGAAGACGGGCGCGGCCGCCCGGGCCGGCGCGGCCGCGCCGAGGGCCGGCCATATCAATGTCAGCGCCAGCAGGAGACAGGCCGCTTTTTTCATCCCCAGACCTCCGCCCCTCGAAAAGCAATACCGGGCCGCGCATCACCCCAGGGGGCGGGCAGACCCCGCCCTTAACAGATCCGGGCGCGCCGGGTTGCGCGTCACACGTCCAGGTTGACCACGTATTTGGCGTTTTGGTCGATGAACTCCCGCCTGGGCTCCACCCGGTCGCCCATCAGGATGGTGAAGATCTGATCCGCGGCGACGGCGTCGTCCAGTTCCACCTGGAGGAGGGTGCGAAACTCCGGGTTCAGCGTCGTCATCCAGAGCTCTATCCCGTCCATCTCGCCCAGACCCTTGTTGCGCGACACGTCGATGCGGGCCCGGACGACAGGATCGCCGGCGCTCATCTCGTCGAGCGCGGCGTCCCGCTCGCGGTCGGAGTAGGCGTAGCGGACCTTTTTGCCGTGCGCCAGCTTGTAGAGCGGCGGCTGCGCGATGTACACGTGCCCCTCCTCGATGAGCGGGCGCATGAAGCGGAAAAAGAACGTGAGCAACAGCGTGCGGATGTGGCTGCCGTCCACGTCGGCGTCGGCCATCAGCAAGATCTTGTTGTAGCGCAACTTTGTGATGTCGAACTCTTCGCCGATGCCGGCGCCCAGCGCCAGGATGATGGGCATCAGCTTCTCGTTGCCGTAGACCTTGTCGAGCCGGGCCTTTTCGACGTTCAGCATCTTGCCCCACAGCGGCAGGATGGCCTGGTAGCGGCTGTCGCGCCCGTCTTTGGCCGAGCCGCCGGCGCTGACGCCCTCGACGATGTAGAGCTCCGTGAGGCGCGGGTCCCGCTCGTTGCAGTCGAACAGCTTGCCGGGCAGGGCCGCGCCGTCGAGCGCCGTCTTGCGCCGCGTGAGGTCCCGGGCGCGCCGGGCCGCCTCGCGCGCCCGCGCGGCGGTGACGGCCTTGTCGAGGATCGCCCGGCCCACGGCTGGGTTTTCCTCCAAAAGGTCGGTCAGTTTCTCGCCGACCATCGTCTCGACCAGGGTGCGTATCTCGGAGTTGCCCAGTTTGGTCTTCGTCTGCCCCTCGAACTGGGCGTCGGTCAGCCGCACGCTGATGACCGCCGTGAGGCCCTCGCGCACGTCCTCGCCGGCCAGGTTTTTGTCGTCCGGCTTCAGGAAGCCGTGGCGGCGCCCGTAGTCGTTGATGACGCGGGTGATCGCGTTTTTGAACCCGGTCTCGTGCATGCCGCCCTCGGTGGTGCGGATGTTGTTGGCAAACGAATAGATCGTCTCGTTGTACGAGTCGTTGTATTGCAGCGCCACTTCGGCGACGGCGTCGTCCCGCTGACCGGAGAGGAAGATGACTTCCGGGTGCAGCGGCGTGCGGTTTTTGTTGATATACGCGACGAAGGAGCGGATCCCGCCCTCGAAGTGCAGGCTTTTGCGCACCTCCGGCTCTTCGCGCCGGTCCGTCAGGGTGATGCGCAGCCCGGCGATCAGGAACGCCTGCTCGCGCATCCGGGAGAGCAGGGTGTCGAAGTCGAACGCGGTTTCCTCGAACACCTCGGGGTCCGGTTGGAACCAGACCTCGGTGCCTGTCTCTTCGGTCTCGCCGACGACGTGCAGCGGCTGCGTCACGTCGCCGCGCCGGAAGGCCATCTCGTGGATCTGCCCGTCCTGAAACACGCGCACGCACAGGGCTTCCGACAGCGCGTTCACCACCGACGCGCCCACGCCGTGCAGGCCGCCGGCGACCTTGTAGCCGGACCCGCCGAACTTGCCGCCGGCGTGCAGTATGGTGTAGACGACCTCGACGGCGGTCTTGCCGGTGGCGTGCATGCCGACCGGGATGCCGCGGCCGTTGTCGCGCACGGTGATGGCGTCGCCGGGTTCGATGGTCACGTCGATCTGTGTGCAGTACCCGGCCAGCGCCTCGTCGATGGCGTTGTCGACGATCTCGTACACCAGGTGGTGGAGGCCGCGCGACGAGGTGGTGCCGATGTACATGCCGGGCCGCTTGCGCACCGCCTCCAGGCCCTCCAGCACCTGGATCTGCGAAGCGTCGTACTGGGACTCGATGTGCTCGTTCATGGATGACCTCCCGCAACTGGACTATTTCAGGCCACGGGGCCCCTTATTCAAATAGTATACCATAAAACCGCCGCGGCTTCAATCATTTTAGGGGATTTTTCTCTCCGGTAAAAAGGAATGGTTGCTTTTTTGCCTTTGGCAGGACAGAAATGCACCGTCCCCTTTTTGTCTGTTTTTGTTGCACCTGGAAATGCACCGCAATTGCACATACAGCTTTATGTTAGCAGTATACGCTGGTTTTGCGGCGGTTGTTACGTGAAATTTTCTCAACTTTTGTCAATTAGGGCATGGTTTCCAAATTACACCATTTCGCGGCCTTATCAGAATACTTTTTCTCGCCACAAGTCCTTGGAATCAGGTGATACGCCAGTACCCATTCTTATCGGAACCAACACGTTCAATCAGCCCCGCCTCACGAAGCAATTTGACATTTCGTGCAACGGTGATTCTATGCTTGCCAGTAAGCTCCGCAAGCTGAGATAGCGTTAAGGCTCTGTCACGGCGAATCAAGTCCAAAATCTTATGTTGAGTAGCATTTACAGTAGCATTTACAGTAGCATTTACAGTAGCATTTACAGTAGCATTGGCATTGTTT
>JAITDM010000292.1 GCA_031282535.1 Oscillospiraceae bacterium | reverse complement strand
TCTTGGGCTGGGATACCGACCAGTTCCCAACCAACGTGTACGATACGGTTCTGTGTATGCTGGAAGTGCTGCAGGAGGGCGGCTTTACGAACGGCGGACTCAATTTTGACGCCAAGGCGCGCCGCGGGTCGTTTACACACGAGGACATTTTCCTGTCTTACATAGCCGGGATGGACACGTTCGCGCTGGGTCTCCGGGCGGCCGACAAAATTGTCGCGGACGGCAGGCTTGACGCGTTCGTCCGCGACAGATACGCAAGCTACAAGACAGGCATAGGCGCCGATATCGTCTCCGGCAAGGCGACGTTCGCCCAGCTTGAGGAGTACGCGCTTTCCCTGGGAGAGGTGACGACCAACACAAGCGGGCGGCAGGAGTATTTGGAAAGCATCGTAAACAGCCTCCTGTTTGGATGACAGCCGATCGGGCGGGACATGCCGTGGCATTTTGTGCCGCATATAGAAAGGTAAGGTTGATCCCTGTGAAAAAAGCTGGAGTCGGAAGGTCTATCAGCGTGTTTATGGCGCTGGCCATGCTGTGCTCGCTCACCGTCATCCACGCGCCCACGGTGTTCGCGGAAGTGACGCCGGGCACGGGAGTGAGTGTCGCCGCCACCGACGTCGTCATGGACGATGGCACCAAGATCGCGGAGACCGTAACGATGAGATGCGTGCGGACCGGCAACGCCAATATCGCGCCCCCCGCAGCCGGTGCGGAGTGGAATTTTGATTATGGCGGAAACTCCGCCATCGCTGTCGAAAACAATGAGCCCGGCACGACATACGCCAATGGCAACGGCGGCTGGATCAAATGGGCCAACGTCGACCTGAAGGGCGGCGTCGCCAGCTATAAACTGTGTATCGCGTCAAACGGCACAAGCAGGACGTTTGATGTGCGGATCTCAAAGCCCGGCGAAGGGCTCGCCGCCGCGGTGTCCCTGGGGCGGCTCACCGCGACCGGCCTCGCGACCAACTGGACCGCGCGCTGGGTCAGATACCCTTCCGCCAGCATCGCCGGTCAAAACCCTCCGTTCATCCACGCCAACACCAACGGGTACAACCCCCCTGCCGAAGACCCGTCCTGGGCGACCATCGCCGACTCGAAACTCGACGGGATATGCGACGTATATTATATTTTCCCGAACGCGGACAGCCAATTTTTCCGCCTGTCGCTGACGCTGAAAGAGGAACCCTCCGACCCGGCCGGGCCCTATCAGGGGAATGTGGTATTGAACGCCGCCCCCGCGGCCGCGGCCAGCGTAACCCTGCAGAACCTCTCCACCGGCGCGGCGCTTGCGCCGACGGCCGACGGCAGGTCCTTTGCCAACGTGGCGCCCGGCACATATGGATACACTGTGCGTTCGGAAGGGTACGACGCGAAGATTGGCGTCGTGGATGTCACGGACGCGCACACGGTCACGGCCCCATTGATCAAAAATCTTCTGTTGTGGCCGAAGCCGGCCTCCCCCCAGGACACGCTGAATCTCCTCGGCAGTTCTTGGAGCGACATAAACATCACGAACAACAACGGAACGCCGAGTTGGTCAAACGGCAGTTATGTCGAGTTCATCAGCAACAACACCTGGTTCAAGTGGAGCAACGTCGATCTGAAGGGCGGCATAACGTCTTGGGAGTCGAACCTCGCGAGTGGAAACGTCGGGAATTATAGCCTTGAACTGCGTGTCGCGCCGGCCGGCAGCGCGCCGGCCGGGGTCTCGCCAAACAGGACGATCCCCGACGCCGCGCAGAGTCTTGGGGTTCAGAACGTGGCCGTCGCCGCCGGCTCGACCGGGTGGGGCGCCCCGGGCATAACCGCCAGCTACCCCGCGGAGGGGAACCTGGCCGACCCGATACGCACGGGCCTCAGCGATGTCTATGTCAGGTGCGGCGGCGGCGATTTCAACCTCAGCCGCGTGGTGTTGCATTTGAAATCCGACGTCGCTGTCCCGGCGCAACTGTATGACGTCGTCATCGCCGCAAGGCCCTATGACACGGCGGTGCGCGTGACCAGTATGGACGGCAATACCACGTACCAGCCCCAGGCGGACGGAAAAACCTACAGCCTTGAGATGGGGTTCTACAAATACAGCGCGACGGCGGACGGCCACATAGCCAGGGTCAATCAGGTGTTTGTGGTCGACAAGGCGAAGAAGATTTATGTGGTCCTGCCCCCCACGGGCGGGGTGAACAACCGCTTTGAGGCGGAAAACATCGCAGCCGCCAACCGCCCCGGGTCAACCGTCCAAAACAACGCCCAATATTCCGGCGGGCAGGCAATCACGCTGGGCGCCGCCGCCGACAACTGGCTCACTTTCAGCGACATAGCAAGCGAATACTCCGGCATTGCCGAGGTCAAAATCCGTTATTCCGGCGTCACGTCGGGCTATATCAATGTGAAGGCCAACAACGAGACCCCCAAGACGGTCGCGCTGGACGCCAGCGGTACGATTGTCGTATACATGGATGTGACGGACGGGAACAACGCGATCCGGATCAGCGCCGTGCCGGCCGGGTTCGTTTTGGACTGCGTCGACGTCTGGTCTCTCACAACGGCGGGCTCCGTGGACCCGAGCGAGATGGATGAACCGTATGTCTGGACGAAAAATCCGGTGATCAAGAGCATATACACGGCGGACCCGGAGGCGCACGTGTGGCCGATCAACAGGAGCAAGCTCATGCTGTACCCGTCGCACGACCGCTACCCGCAATCCGGGTGCGACCGCATGGACATGTACCATGTGTTCTCCACCTACGACCTGACCAACTTCGAAGATGAAGGCGAGATCCTGCGCCGCGCCGATCTGGGCAGCTGGGCGTCCAAAGGCACCGGGGTAAACGCGTCCACGTTCATGTGGGCGCCGGACGCCGCGTATTACGACGGGTATTATTATTTCTACAACCCGGTCACCGGCACGTACAACTCCATGTCCACATGGGAGACCAGCGTCGTCAGGAGCATATACCCCGACAGGGATTTCGAGCAGATTCCCGCCAGCGACGTGCAGGCCAACCCCGGCAAGGAATGGTCGGGCTATATCCGTGATTCCGGGTCCACCGACGGCTATTCAAATATGTACGACGTCTGCGTACGCGTTTACGACGACAGAATCTATATGTACAACGGCGCTTCGCAAACGTTGTGGCAGGGCGAATTGAAATCCGACATGGTGACAGTCGTCGGCGGCAAGCTTACGCTTGTGTCGACGGACAACCGGACGACCGCCAACAACCAGGGAGACCCGGGCGCGTACCAGCGGCTGCCCAGCTATCATGAAGGGCCGTCCGCTTTCAGAAGAAATGGAATATATTACCTTGTTTATCCGGGCGGCATCGGATCGGTAGGCGGTTTGGGCGGCGACTCGTTCCACTATGCCACGGCGACAGGTCCGCTCGGCCCATGGACGTACAGGGGCGTATTCTTCAATCCGCACGGCACGACGACGTCCCACGGTTCGGTGGTGGAATTCAAAGGCGAGTATTATTGGGTCTACCACACGGGCAACATGCTGCCAAACTCCTCGGACCAGACCAGGAGCGTCTGCATGGACAAATTGGTGTTTGACGACGAGCTCACGTTTGACGACGGGACCAAGGGCGCGATCGTCAGGTTCACCAGAACCTTCGATGGCGTTCCGGGGCTGGACGACGTGGAGTACGAGAAGCCGACGGGCGTCAAGTACGGCCCGACCGAGACGGCGAATGACAACGTGATATGGGGTTCCGGCGTCGCCAAGAACAAGGACACGGCGGCTGGGAACGGCGGCTGGATCCTGAACAATGTGGGCGGCGGCGCCAGCGCCGACACCGCGGTCACACTGACCTTCACCCTTGAGAAGGCCCAGCGGGCCAGGCTCAGATTCCATTACGCAACGACGAGCGACATGCCGAAGCTGAACCTGTCGGTGAACAATGTGGATCACAACACGGTCAATTTCCCGAAGACCGGCGGGAAGTCGTTCTTCGCAGACGTTGAGTTTACCCCCAGAAAGCTCCAGACCGGCCTCAATACGATCGTCCTGGGCGGTGCCGGCGCCGCTTCCAGCAGCCAAATCGGCGGCAGCATCCGGCTGAACTACATTGAAGTCATCCCGCTGGACGAAGAGGAGCCCGCAGGGCTCGAAGTCAGAAGGTCGGGAAACCATGTCAGCGCGATCAACTACAACGCAAAGGACACCGCGGCCGTTGACACGAAGCTGATTCTCGCGGTCTATGACGAAGACGGGAGATTGGCGTACGTGGGCGCGGAGGACATAGCCGCCGCCCCGAAACGTGCGAAGACGGTGGTGTTTGATGCGGATCTGAATGCGTTCGAGGACAGCACGGTAAAGACCTTCGCCTGGGAGCCGGATACTTACGTGCCGACCGCCCATTGCGACTTCACGGAAATCACGATGCATAACGAATACGAGTTGGGGACTGCGCCCAACACCGCGAGCAGATAAAAGGGAATCAGACAGGGATTCAGGTGTCAGAAGCGCGTCCGGCGGCGTCCGAGGCTTTTGACACCTGAACCATCCCATGGGGTCTATGAGGCGCGGTGTTTGAAAAGAAAGGGAAAACGGGCGGAGACTGAGTACGCACTGGGCCATATGCCCAACACACGTTAAACAGTTTTCCAGGACAATTGTTTGCATGGAGGTGATTGCGGCTGCAAAGACCGCAGTGAGCACAGAGGAACAACCCCGCGAGGCGCCATGCGGCTGCGGGGGTGGGCCCGGCTTTTGATTGGGCAAACGGTGATGGAGACCAAAACAACAGTGCCGCATCATTGCGCGGCCGGTGCAGCGGCCGCGCAAACACCCCCGTTTCTTCGGTCATGTCCGGTTACCTTGGATCAGTGCCCAAACACGGGCGCACATATGTGAGACGGCAGACTTTCTGACGTCCGGCCTGTGTTGTCGCGCGCCGCTTACGGTTTCGGGGCTAGCGCCCCCGTTCCGCAGGGGGACGGCGCAGTCATAACAACCCTGTTGACACTACGCACTATGATTTTGTACAGCTGGGCGATGGTTCCAGCGGATATAAAATGGATCTTCTCAAGTGGCTATGTGGAAAGGGAGAGGGAAAAATGAGAGGGAAAATCAAAGCGCTGTTTTTGGCGATGGTGTTGCTCGTAAGCAGCTGCCCTGTGCATGCGTTTGCCGCCGAGCCAACGTATCGGGTGACCTATCAGCTGAATGGAGGCACGGGGCGTGTCCCGGTTGACAATACGCTTTACGAAGCGGGCGATCGGGCGATTCTGCTCGACGGCGCGGGTCTGACGCGCGCGGGCTACCACTTCAGGGGCTGGCGCGTCGGAAGCGCGAACGGGCCGTACCGTGTGCCCGGCGCCGCGATTGAGATCACGGGCGACACCAATGTGTACGCGTGGTGGTCGGCCGTCGTTTCGTCGCGCACACAGGTGGACTGGAGCGCCCCGCGGCTTGACCGCGCCGCCTTCATGACGGAGATCGGCGAGTATACGCAAATCAATCTGGTGAACGCCGACAGCGCCACATGGAGATCGAGCAACTACTCCGTTGCGTGGGTCGACCACACCGGACGCGTGACCGCGAAAGGTGACGGCGACGCCACCATCACGGCGACAGTGGGAGACAAAGTCCTCAGCTGCCTCGTCACGGTCGGATACAAGGCGCAGAACCCGATGCTTCCGCCGGCGTGGCAGTTGTACATCCCGGACGGCGAACCGCATGTGTTCGACGGCGTGATGTACGTATACGGCTCGCACGATGTCCAAGGCGGATCCTGCTGGAGCGACTATCACGTGATCTACTCCGAGGACGCCGTGCACTGGACGGACGCGGGGTACTCCTTTACGTCCGCGGATTTGCCCGCGCCCTACAACACGGCCATCAACAGCCTTTGGGCGCCCGACTGCGTCTACTATCCGCCGACGCAAACGTATTATCTGTTCCTTTGCGGCACGGACAGCGACGCCGAATACTTCGTCGCGGAGAGCGATTCCCCGAAAGGCCCGTTCGTCAATTGCAGACGCATTGTATACAAGAACGGCGCCCTCGACGGTCAGCGCATCGGCAACATCGACCCGGGCGTCTTTGTGGACGACGACGGCACGGTCTGGCTGGCCATCGCGGGCGTTGACGGACAGCAGCGCAGCTATTCCACAACATTCGGGTCGAGCCGTTTCCGCTATGGCGTGTTCGATGTGGAGACCGCGACCATCGATACGAACACCATCATAGACGTCCACGATGTGTGCACGGAAAACGGCGTCACCGTGCCGTTTGAAGGGCCGGCCATCACCAAGTTCGGGGACTATTACTATTATATCTACGTCGCCGACTACAAGAACCCCAAGCCGGGCGTAGGATACCGGACGGACGTTCAGCCGGCCATGCTCGACTACCTCTACACGAAGGACATACGCGACGGCGACAGCTGGCAGTACGGCGGAACGTTCTTAAACGCCAACAACTTCCCTGCCATCGTCAACACGCACGGCTCCATCGAAAAGATGGGCGAGGACTATTTTGTCACGTATCACACGCCGATGGGCGTGAGCGGCGGCGCCAGGTGGACGCGCATCGAGCGCGTCAGCATCGACCCTGTGACAGGCCGCATCGAGCCGGTCCTGATGACGTCGTCCGGCGTGCGTCCGGCGTTTGACCTGCGCGAGCGCATCCAGTTCTCCAGCGCCGTCGATTTCTCTACCGGCCGATGGGCGGTGATGCCGTTCGCGGCGAAAACAGTGCCCTCGGGGGAGCCGGCGCAGCATCAGGTGCTGTTTATGTCCACCGCCGGCCAGTACGTCGGGTTCCGCTATGTCGATTTTAAGACGGCCGGGGCGCAGTCCGCGACGATCAGCGTGCGCACGAACGGCGACGGCGGAAAGGTGCAGCTGGTCAGCGGGAAACCAGGAGAAGCGGATGCTATCGTCATGGGCGAGATCAATCTGCCGAACACGGGCAACGAATGGCGCGACGTCAGCGTGGCGATCCCGGCCGACAGGCGCGACACCGGGGTCAAAACGGTGTACGTGGTCCTTTCGGAGGCGCCGAGCGGCACATCGGCGCGCGTCGAGTTCGATTACCTCATTTTCAACACCAACGCCTACACGGTGACGTACAACCTGAACGGCGGCACCGGCACGCTGCCGGTCGACGGCAAGCTGTATTCTTCGGGCGACACCGCGTATTATCTCCCCGCGTCCGGACTCACGCGCCCCGGCTATATGTTTATGGGCTGGATGAACAACCGCGTGCCCGGTGCGACCTTTACCGTCACGGGCAACACGACGGTGAACGCGTGGTGGGTGTCGACCAACAGCACCGCGAACCCGAATATCAACTGGAGCAGCCCGCGCCTCGACCGCGCCGCGTTTATGACCGAGATCGGATGGGAGACCCGGATCAATCTGATCAACGCCGAGAGCGCGGCGTCGTGGACTTCCAGCAACACCGCCGTCGCGACGGTGGACGAGAACGGCCTTGTGACGGCGACGGGCAACGGCGACTGCACGATCACGGCGCGGGTCGGTACGGCGGATCTGACATGCAAGGTGACGGTCGGATATAAGGCGCAGAACCCGCCGCTGCCGCCCAGCTGGAACCTCCAGATTCCGGACGGCGAGCCGCATGCGTTCAACGGCGTTTTATATGTATACGGCTCACATGACGCCAGCGGCAGTTCCTGTTCGACCGACTACCATGTGATTTACACCGAGGACACGGTGCATTGGACCGACGCCGGATATTCGTTCTCGAGGAATGACTTGCCGGAGCCGTACAACCGTGTGGCGACCAATCTTTGGGCGCCGGACTGCGTCTATTATCCGCCGACGCAAAAGTATTATCTGTTCCTGTGCGGAACGGATACGTACTGCGATTACTTTGTGGCCGAGAGCGACAGTCCGGTCGGTCCGTTCGTGAACTGCCGCCGCATCACATACAAAAACGGCCCGCGCGCCGGCCAGCGCATCGGCAACATCGATCCGGGCGTGCTGGTGGACGACGACAATACGCTTTGGCTCGCGATGGCCGGTGTTGACGGACAGCAGCGCAGCTACACCACGACCTACGGGTCCAGCCGTTTCCGCTACGGCGTGTTCGACGTAGCGACCGCCACCGTGGACTGGAACTCGATCATCGACGTTCACGACAAGTGCACGTCCTTTGGCATCACGGTGCCGTTTGAGGGGCCGTCGCTGGCCAAGTTCGGCGATTTCTACTACTTCATTTATGTCGCCGACTATAAGAACCCCAAACCGGGCACAGGATACCGGACAGACGTACAGCCCGCGATGCTTGACTATTTGTACACCAGGGATATCCACGATCCGGACAGCTGGCAGTACGGCGGCACGCTGCTGGATGTGAACAACTTCCCGGCGATCGTCAACACGCACGGCTCGATCGAGCAGTTTGGCGGTGAATATTACGTCACATATCACACGCCGATGGGCGCAAACGGCGGCGCCAGGTGGACGCGTATCGACCGCGTCGACATCGACCCGGACACCGGCAAAATCACGCCGGTCG
>JAITDM010000287.1 GCA_031282535.1 Oscillospiraceae bacterium | reverse complement strand
GGTCCTGTCTCCCCCGTGTCGTAGCGTGTGTCCACATAGTTGGTCCAGCGCTGGCTTTGGTTTGTGTTGCCGTCGTTTAAACTGTTCAGATAGCCCCAATAGCCTGTAAACGACGCACTCGGTTTCGGATATTCTCCGTCTCTGACGGAAATCCGCGGGTCAGGCTCCGCTTCTCTGCCCGCCGGGCGTGTCTGTGTCACGTAACTGGGTCGGTAAACGCCCGTGCCCGTGGGCAACAGGGCCGGCCCGCCAGCCGTCAAAGTCACGTTCATTTGATATTCCGTGGTCAAGCCGGTTCGGTAAATCCTGGAAAACCCCCAGCCCGGTGAATGCAGTGCAAATATGTTTTCAGAAAAGCCCAACGGCACATCGTCGTTGTACGGCCTTTGCAGCACATCGTCAAAATCGTATCGGTCTGTAATAAAGTTCGTTCTACCGGACATCGCGGCCGCAGCCGTCCCTTCTTCGATGGAAAACACACCCGGCATAGCGCAAGTCAATAGGATCGCCACGGCGATGCCTATGCATAAGAACCTTTTTATACTTCCACCCATCCATGCGTACGCGCACATCTTAAACCCCTCATTCCCTCAAAATACTACACGAACCCCCCAGTCGCCATACGCCCCGCCATCTCGGGCGCGCCGGGTTCCTTGCGCAGCGGGGGCGCTAACCCCGAAGCCGCAGGCGGCGCGCCGGGATATGGAGGCTGGACGCCAGGAAGCTCTGCTGTTGCAAGCGTAAGATCCCGTATTTGGCGCTGCTCCCAAGACAAACGATCACAACCGGGGAACGGGGCGGCCGCGTTTGCATGACCGCTGCACCGACCATGCAAAAAAGCCGCGCGGCCGTTTCGGCCCTTGTCATCGCCCGCCGGACCAAAAAAATCGAGCCACAACCACCTCCGTAAACTTTGGTTTCTCAAAACGTCATATGCAACGTCAAAATTGGCTTTTCACACCGCTCGGCAGGGCGCGTCTACTCAATCTGGTAGACGACCGCCGGACAGACAGGGACGGTTTCCTTCCACAAAAACGCCTTGACGAGCACCGCGTCCCGGCCGGCCGTGTCCAGCTCGGCGGTCAATTCCCACAGCGCGCCCGGGGCGACGGATTCGGTGCGCGACGCCACGTCGATCAGGCGGCCCGCGCCGTCATAGGCGGCGAGCAGCACGGAGACGGTCTGCGGATCGCCGGCGGCATTGCCCACCGTGGCCGACGCCGCGAAGTCGGCGTCCGCCCCGCCGGCGCGCCGGGTGAGCGTGAGCTCTGTCTGTATCAGCGCCCCGCCCGCCTCGGGGGAGAGCGCCTCGGTCAGGAGCGCCCGGGCCGCCAGTACGCGCTCCAGCGAGCCGTCCTCGCGGCGCAGCTCGTACTGCAGATTCGCAAGCGCGCTCTGCACCAGCTTGTACTGGTGCGCTTCGGCAAAATCGGCCGCCGTGACGGCCTGCGCGCGCTGGATTGCGGACAGGTCCACCGAGGTGTTGACGGCGTTCACCCTGCCCTGGCTGCCGACGGCGCAGTAGTAGTGATACACGACGCCGTTCTGCTTGATCACGCCGGGTTTGTGGGCGTATGTGCTGCTCCAGGTGCCGTTTCTGGGTGTCAGGATCTTGAACGACTTGGTCCAGTGAATCATGTCGGTGGAGACCGCGTAGGAGTCCACAATGCCACCCGGCGTCGTCGTGAAGTAGAACATGACCCAGTAATCGCCGATTTTCACCACGTCCGGATCCGCGCTGTGGGTGTTGCCCCAGGTGTATCCGTCGTGCACCTCCGCCGTCACCGTGGGATTGTCCTCTTCCTTTGTCCAATTGATCAGGTCCGTGGAATACGCCTGCGCAATGATCTCCGGGCCGCTGGCGCAGTTGTAGAGAATCTCGTACCGCGCCTTCTCACTGTCGTAGACGACAATGGATTTCCAGATGATGTTCTTCTCGTAGCTGTGTGTGGGCACCAGCACCGGGTCGGGCCAGCGCGTCCACAGTACGGGGCTGCCGTCCTCGTTCAGCAGACGGTCGGTATAGGCCATGCCGCCCCGCTTGATACCCGCCTCGTAGCCCGCCGTGTCGCTCGCCAGGTACGACATCACATACTTGCCCGCAAACGGACCCTCGCTCACCGCCGGCACAACGTGCGGATACGGCGCCTTGCCCCACTCGTGGTCGCGGACAATGTAGCCGGCCGCGTTGTACCGGTCCCAGGGCTGGACGTTCCGGTTGTCAATCACAGTTCCCAATTTTTCCCATGTCACGAAGTCGACCGATCTGGCGAGGCCCGTTTGGTACCCGACGCCGTCGTGGGCGACGTACGTCATATATACGTGGTCCTCGTCCCCGGGGATTCTGAACGGCAGCGGGTTGTCGACCACATTGCTGTCGATGGCGCCGGCCGGGCCGGGCCGCAGGATCACGCCGTATTCGTAGGGTGTCTTGACCTCCTCGTAGATGTCGTCGACGACCGCCTGGGAGACATACAACACCAGCCGCGACGCATAGACGTTGGCGCCGGTGAAGTCCTCGCTGAGCGACGACTCGATCGTCACCGCGCCGGCCGTCAGCCCCGCCAGGCTGATGTCAAACGCGCGCTCCCGCACGCCCTCCGGCACGACGACGGAGACCACCGCCGTGTTTTGGGCGGCGTCCGCGGCCCGGACATAGACCGTCCGGCCGCCGGCCGGGGCCGGCTCCTGCAGTTTGACGCCCACGGACGCCGTCGGCGCCGGTGCGCCCGCCGTCGCCGACAGGCTGGCCGGCACGGACAGTTTGTGGCCGTTTTGGTAGATTTCCACGCCCCAGATCTGCAGCTCGCTGACAGCCAGCGACGCGCCGGATACGGGCGTCAGCCGCACGCGCACGGAGGTGGTGACGACGGGCTCAAACGCATACAGATAGCGGAAAATTTTACCCGCAGAATACGGGTGCGCGAACACCGCGGTCTTGTCCTCCCGCGTAAACGTCAGCGTCACTGGCTTCCACGCCTCCGCCGCGTCGTCGTAATATTCGAGCTGCACCGCGCTCGGCAGCTTGCAGCCCCCGCCGTCGTTGTACACATACAAGTCCACGATCTGCGTCGTCTGCGGCACCGCGAACCGTGAGCCGATGGTCGAGACCACGCCCGGGTTGTTGTAGCTGGTCCAGCGGCTTCTGGGGCCTGTGTCGTAGCCGGAGAGATTCTGGAGGCCGGAGATGACGCCGTCCACCAACCGCGCGGCGCTGTCCGTCGCCGGATCCGGCTCGATGCTGACAAACACCTGGGGGTACCCCGCGCCCGCCGTGTTGAGCGCCAAATTGTCGAGGCCCTCGGTGGACGGGGTCTCCGCCGGGGGCGCGTCCTCCGTATACCGGCCGAAGATCTCCACCTCGGTCAGGGCGGCCGATTTGCCCTCCTTCAGCTGCACGTTCAGGCGGATTTGGTCTGTGACGACCTCCCGGAAGGTGATCACGTTCTGCCCGCCCGCCCCGTTCAGGTTCGCGCCGACGGGCGCGGCCGGCGCCTGATGGATCACCTCGGCATCCTTCCACACGCCATCCGCGTAATACTGCACGGCGATCGTCGCCGGCTCCGCCGTGTTGGCGGGGCTGGGTTTGTCGGTGAACACATAGATCTCCGCGCGGTTTACACGGGCGGTTTTGCCGAAACGGAAGTCGATCCATTCCGCCGTACCCCTGTGGTTCCACAGGGCCCAGCGGCTGCGCGGGCTGGCGTCCGTGTAGGAGATCACGCCGTCCGCCGCGTTTTGCGGGCTGTCGCTCGTGCTCCCGGAACTGTAGAAATGGCTGGCCGTCACGGTCGTGCCGCCCGACACCAGCGCCAGATTGACCTCCGCCTCGTCGTATACGGCCAGTTTTTTCCCATAGACCGTCATCTCCGTCAGGCCGACGTACTTGCCGGACGGACGCTCCAGCGTCACGCGGATCTCCCGCGTCAGCACGGCGTCGAACGTGAGCGTGTTCCGGTAGGCCGCCGGCACGGCCGGGCTGGCCGTCACGCCGGTCGCCGGGACAAAGTCGCCCCTGTCGTTTCGGTATGTCACGGCGATCGAGACGGGCGGCGCCATGGCCGGGTTTGTGATCTGTGGGATGTTCGGGTCGATGTACACCTCCAGATCGATGGCCGAAACCAGCTGCGTCACGCCGAACTGCACGCCGACCCAGTCCGTGGTGGCGGCGGTATGGCCGTAATTGGTCCAGCGGTTGTGTACGGCGCCGCCGCCTTCAACGCCCTCCGTATAGGCGACCACGCCGTCGGTCAGGGCCGCCGTCTTGTCCAGACCGCCCTGCGTGTTGCAGTAGGAGGCGACGGCGGCGGGGTACGCTTTGGAACCGTCGGTGGTGGACAGATCGTCCAGCCCGGCGGCCGCATCGGCGGCGACCGGCGTCACGGCCAGCAGTCCCGTCAGACAGGTCAACGCCAGCAGCAGCGACAACGCTGTCCGCCAACATGTTTTTCTCGCATTTCCATGCGCATGCGCGTTCATGTGCTTTTACCTCGTTTCTTCCAGCTTTATCTTGATCCCATATTGTTTGATTGCGCGTCTTTCTGTCAGTAACTTCTTCCAGGCAGCACCTCCTCTGCGTTTTCCCGCGTGAATACCCGCTCGTCCGTGATGATGCGCAGCGGCAGTTCCTTGCCCATCATCAGGTCGGTCACAGCCTTCATGAGCTGCGGCCCTAAAAACGGGGCGCATTCCACCACACAGTTGAGTTTGCCGTCGATGATGGCCTTCACCGCCCGCTTGGTCCCGTCCACCGATACGATCTTGACGTCCTCTCCCGGCTTGATCCCCGCCGACTCCAGCGCCTCTATGGCGCCCAGGGCCATGTCGTCGTTGTGCGCAAAAATCACGTCGATGTCCCAGGCGTTCGCCCGCAGGTAACTCTCCACCACCTGACGACCGCCCTCAATCGTGTAATCGCCGGAACTCGAATGGACAATCCCATAGCTGCCGTTTTCAGCCAGCACCGCCTCAAACCCGGCCTTTCGCTCAATCGTCGGGCTCGCGCCAATCGTCCCCTGAATCTCGAGAATGCGCACCGGGTGCTTGTCGGGCGGCACATTCGCCTGTACCCACCGCATCGCGCGCCGCCCCTCTTCAATGAAATCCCCGCCGATGTACGTGAGAAAGAGATCGTCGGCCTCCGTGTTGATCTTTCGGTCGGACAGGAGCACCGGAATGCCCGCGCGCTTGGCCTCCCGCAGCACCGGCTCCCAGCCGCTGTCTATGATGGGCGATATCACAATGACATCCATTTTTTGGGATATAAAGGTGCGCACCGCCTCGATCTGCCGCGCCGGAGACTGGTTGGCGTCGATCACCGTCAGATCCACATTGAAGTCCATGGCGGCCTCACGGATCGAGCTGTTGGCGGCGAGCCGCCACCCGCTCTCCGTGCCCACCTGGGCGTAGCCGACGCGGATCACGTCGGTGAGCTCGTGCGGCGCCTTGTCCAGACTGCGCTCATAACTTTCCAAATTGTCCCGCGTAATGTTGTGGCTCCGCAGGATGACCTGCTTCGGCACGCCGCTGACGTTTTGCAGGATATCGAGCGAAAACTGAATCGCCTCGCGCCCCCCGGTGGGGCAGGTGATGGTCTCGTCGATCACACCCTTGCGAATCAACTCCAGCCCGCCGTCCTGCCCCGCGAAGCCGTCCACCCCGATGATCTTTTTGGAGGCGTTCGCCCCGCCTTGTATGGCGCGGTAGGCCCCCAGGGCCATGTAGTCGTTGTGGGCGAAGATCACGTCCACATCTTCCAGCCGGTCCCCGAGCGACGCCACGATGTCCTCCGCGGCGTCGCGCGATTCGTTCTCCACAACGACGACCTGCGTGCGAATGTTGGGGTGGCGCACAAACACGCCCTCCAGGCCGCGGCTTCGCGCCGCGCTGGCCTGAGAACCGGCGCCGCCCCGCAGCTCCAACACGGAAAATGTCCGGCCCACGGCCATGCTGACGATGGCCTTCCCCGCCTGTTTGCCGATGGACTCGTTGTCCGGCCCTATGAACAAGGTGTAATCGTACCCCTCGACCACGCGGTCCAGCACGATCACCGGGATGTTCTGGTACACCTCGCTGATGGTCGGCGTCAGCCGCTTGGCGTCGCAGGGCGAAACGATCAGCAAGTCGATGCCGTACCCGAGCAGGCGCTCGATGTCTTTGATCTGCTTGTCGCTGTCCTGCGTCGCGTCGACAAACACCAGGCGGATCTCCGGATGCTTGGCCGCCTCCTCCTGAAGCTCGCGCGTCAGCACGAGGCGCCAGGGTTCCCGCATGTTCGCCTGCGAGATGCCAATCACATACGTGACGGGCGGCAGCGCATCCGGCGCCGCGCACCCGGCCGGCAGCGCCAGCAGTCAGGCAAGCGCCGTCAGCAGGGCGGCGACGCGCCGGCCTTTTCTCCCCGTTTGAAACCGTGCCCATGTCATCTCCGCGTCACTCCATCACTCTGTGCTGCCCTATGTGGTGCCCTTTGCGGTATTCGAGGGGCGAGACGCCCAGCGCGCGCTTGAACGCGACGGAAAAATAGTGCTGCGTGGAATACCCTGTCTGTTCCGCGATGCTGTATATCTTCAAATCGCTGCCGAGCAGCAATTCCACCGCCTTGCGGATGCGCGTCTGCGTGACGTAGTCCACAAAGGTGACGCCCGTCTCGTGCCGGAACACGCGGCTCAGGTGCTCCGGCGAAACATGCTGGCTGGCCGCCGCCGCCTGTAAAGACAGCTGCATGTCCCCGTAGTTCCTTTCGATGTACCGCTTGGTCTCCGTCACCAGGGCGGAGCACTGCATGGCCGCCTGAAACTTCTCCATGGAGGTGAGATAGACCTCCGGCATCCGTCTCCTGGCGTCACACACCACCTGCATCCGTTCGATCTGCACCGGCAGATGCTTCTGGAGCGCCTCCGTGAGATCCCGCCCGGCCTCGGTCCACTGGCGGCGCGGTTCGCAGGCGGACAGCAGCACCAGGTCTCCCCCGCTGTTGCGGTACGAGGAGACAGGCGCAAAGCAGGAAAATAATTCCATTGCAATGTTTTCGGCGGCGTAATAGAGGAGATCTTCGTTCCAGCCCTGCTCCAACAGCGTCAGCGACTCCTTGGACGAGATGTGCACCACCGTGATCCCGCAGGGGATCGGCACTTGCAGGTTCAGGTACTCAATCTGCTGGTCGATCTCCG
>JAITDM010000277.1 GCA_031282535.1 Oscillospiraceae bacterium | reverse complement strand
CGTATCGTACGACGAAATCGCCGCGCGGTACATTGAGGAGTCCAAAGTGGACGCCCACGGGCTTGGCGTCCGCGACCCGGACGTCGCGCCTCGCGCCACCGACAGCATGGACGCCATCCTGGCGCTCATCGGCCGGCTGGTCGAGAAGGGGCACGCCTATCGGGCGCCGGACGGCGTGTACTTCCGCGTGAGAAGCTTTCCAGAATATGGGAAATTATCCCAACAGTCACTGGACGATCTCTCCGCCGGCGCGCGGGTGGAGGTGGACGAGAGCAAGGAGAGTCCGTTTGACTTCGCGCTGTGGAAGGCGGTCAAGCCGGGGGAACCGTCGTGGTCCTCCCCCTGGGGGCCGGGCCGCCCCGGCTGGCACATCGAGTGCTCGGCCATGTCGGCGGCGCACCTTGGGGAGACGATCGACATCCACTGCGGCGGGCAGGACCTCATCTTCCCCCACCACGAGAACGAGATTGCCCAATCGGAGGCCGCCTACGGGGTCCCGCTGGCCCGCTACTGGATGCACAACGGATTTTTGAGCATCGACAACAAGAAGATGTCCAAGTCGCTGGGCAACTTCTTCACCGTGCGCGACGCGGCGGCGGCCTACGGCTACGAGACGATCCGCCTGTTCATGCTCTCCGCGCACTACCGCAACCCGCTGAACTACTCCACGGAGTCGCTGGAGCAAAACAGGGCGGCGCTTGTGCGGCTGCACACGACGAACGACCATCTTGCCTTTCTGGTCAAGCAGTCCCGCGAGGAGGCGATGACCCCGGAGGAGGCTGCATTTGCCGAGCGCGTGAAGGGCTGTGCCGCCCGGTTTGCGCGCGCGCTGGACGACGATCTCAACACGGCCGACGCCGTCGGCGTCCTCTTCGAGGCGGTGCGCGAGATCAACACCCGCACGGCCGGGCAGACATCCCGCGCCCTGGCGGCGGCCCTTGCCGAGACGCTGCGCGGGATGACCGACGTGCTCGGCCTTTTGGCGTCCGAGGAGGAGGCGCTGCTGGACGCCGGCATCGAGGAGATGATCCGGGTGCGGCAGGAGGCCCGGTCGTCCAAAAACTTTGCCGAGGCCGACCGCATCCGCGACGAACTGCGGGCGAAGGGCATCCTGCTCGAAGACACGCCCCAAGGCGTCAAATGGAAACGGGACAAACAGATCTAAGGAGGGCCTGACATGGAAGTGGCGAAAATCACAAGTAGGGGACAAATCACAATCCCCATCGACATACGCAAAAAGCTCGGTGTTAAAGAGGGCGACAAGGTGATCTTTCTTGAGGACGGAGGCAGGATTGTCGTGGCAAACGCGGCAAAAATCGCCTTTGCGAATATGCGGACCGCCTTTGCCGGCGAAGCGGAGAGGCTTGGACTCAAGGACGAACAAGATGTTGTTGCCCTTGTGGACGAAGTGCGGGAGGAGATGTGGAAGGAACGTTATGCGGATCATGATTGATACCAATGTCCTGATTTCTGCGTTTGTCCTCTCCTCATCGCACCTTTTGCGGATGGTCGAAAGCATAGCTGAACGCCACACCATCGTTTTGCCGACGTATGTTCTGGACGAGTTAAAACAAGTCACAAAACGAAAATTCCCGGAACAATACGGCTTGTTGGAATCGTTTTTGCGAGAGCTGACGTTTGAACTTGTATACACGCCGGAGAAAATCGACAAATCGAAATATCCCGCTATTCGGGATGTAAAGGACCTGCCCATTTTAGTTTCGGCCATGCTTGAGGACGTGGACGTGTTGATTTCCGGCGATGCGGACTTTGCGGCGGTCGAAATAGAGCATCTGGAGATCTTGACGCCAAAGGGCTTTGTGGAAAAATTTTGCTGATACGCATATTTTCGTGACATTGGCGGCGAAATATGGTATGGTGACAGGGAAGAGTCCTGTCGAACAGGACCGCCGCGTCTGCGGGACGGACGGGCCCGCGGGTTCGCTCAGTCTGCGCCGGCGCAGTCTGCGACGGAAGGGAGACGCTCATGAGCATCGAGATCGGCGATTTTCTCTCCCAGCTGGTCAGCAACCCCATGGTGGCCATAACGGCCCTGCTGACGATGGGGGTCATCCTCGTCAACGGATGGACGGACGCGCCCAACGCCATCGCCACCTGTGTCTCCACGCGGGCGATGAAGGCGTCCGCCGCCATCGCGATGGCGGCCGTGTGCAACTTCTTCGGCGTGCTGCTCATGACCCTCGTGAACTCCCAGGTGGCGATGACGCTCTACCACATGGTCGACTTCGGCGCCAATTCGTCGGAGGCCTCCGTCGCGCTGTGCGCGGCGCTGTTTGCGATCGTCGTCTGGGCGACGGCCGCCTGGAAATTCGGCATCCCGACCAGCGAGAGCCACGCGCTGATCGCGGGCCTCTCCGGCGCGGCCATCGCGCTGCACGGCAGTTTTGAGGGGATCAACCCGGAGGAATGGATCAAAGTCGTCTACGGGCTGCTGCTGTCCACGATCCTCGGTTTCGGGTCCGGATTCGGCGCGGTCCGGCTGATCGAGCGGCTCTGCCACTCGATGGACCGCCAGAAGACAGTCGGTTTTTTCAAACGGGCGCAGGTCTTTGGAGGCGCGTCCATGGCGTTTATGCACGGCGCGCAGGACGGGCAGAAGTTCATGAGCGTCTTTATGCTCGGGATCTTCCTGGTCAACGGAGCCGGTCACGTGACGGACTTCTCCATCCCCATATGGCTCATGCTGCTGTGTTCGGCTGTCATGGGGCTCGGCACCTCGGTCGGGGGGTACCGCATCATCAAGGCGGTCGGGCTCGACATGGTGAAGCTGCAGACCTACCAGGGTTTCTCCGCCGACCTCGCCGCCGCCGGCTGCCTGCTCTTCTCCTCGCTGACGGGCATCCCCGTCAGCACGACGCACACAAAAACCACGGCCATCATGGGCGTGGGCGCGTCCAAACGGCTCTCCGCCGTCAACTGGAGCATCGTGCGGGAGATGGTGCTGGCCTGGGTTCTCACCTTCCCCGGCTGCGGGCTGCTGGGGTATATCATGACCAAGCTTTTTATGTATCTCTTCTGAGCGGCGCCGGCGCCCGCCGCGGGGCGCGGACATCCGCCAGGGACCGAAAGGAGACAAGGCATGGGAAAAGTACGGGGAGAAAAATTCGACTATTTCGCCTACTTTTACGCCTGCGGCTGTGCCGCGTTGGAGGCTGCCACGTACCTGCATGAGACATTTTCCTCTTTCGACCCCGCCGCGCTGACCCGGCAGGTGGACGAGCTGCACAAGATCGAAAACGACGCGGACGGCTTAAAACACGATATGCTGCGGCATCTGGCGCACGAGTTCATGACGCCGATCGAGCTGGAGGACATCATCTCGCTCTCGCAGGACCTCGACAATGTGGTGGACTCCATCGACGACGTGATGCAGCGCGTGAACATGTACGCGGCCAACATCCGGACGCTGCGCCCGGAGGTGCTGTCCTTCACGTCGCTCATCGTGCGCTGCAGCCATGCGCTGGAGACGGTGCTGAAAGAATTCAAACATTTCCGCAAGTCGAAGACCATCATGCCCCTGCTGATCGAGATCAACACCATCGAGAGCGAGGGGGACGCGCTCTTCGCGAAGAGCATGAAGCAGCTCTACACCGAAGACGTGGATATGCGTCACGTCATCATCTGGACCAACATCTTCGAGTGTCTTGAGAGCTGCCTTGATTTCTGCGAGGACGTGGCCGACATCATCGAAGGCGTGATCATGAAAAACACGTGACGCCGCCGCCCGCGGCGGGAGGCGCAACGGGACCGGACCCCAAAAACGGACGGCTCTGCGCCGTCCGTTTTTTTGACAGATCCCCCCGAAAAGACCCGGCGCGGCGCCGGGCACGGGGTTGTTGGAGGCGCCCATATGACAATACGGCCATATGTCCGCAGAACACAGTTTTACGAGACGGATCAGATGGGGATCATCCACCACGCCAACTACATCCGCTGGTTCGAGGAGGCTCGGGTCGATTTTTTGGATCAAGTCGGCTTCAGCTACGGCCGCGCCCGGACGGAGGGGATCGACTTCGCGGTGCTCGGCGTCTCGTGCGAGTACAAGTCGATGACGCGCTTTCAGGAGGAGGTTGCGATCCTCGTGGGCATCGGCGCCCTGACGCCGGCCCGGATGACCGTGACATACCGGATCACGGACGCGGCCACGGGCGCGCTCCGTGTGACGGGGGAGAGCCGCCACTGCTTTGTCCGCAGCGAGGGGCTGCGGCCCGTCTCGCTGAAAAAGGCGATCCCGGCGCTCTATGAGATCTTTGCGGCGCAGACGCGTCCGCCCACCGGTTGATCATCCGGCGCGGCGCCGGGCACGGCAGGCGTCAGAGGCGCCGGATCCGGCGGGCGTTGTGAGAGGTGCGCAGATGAACGTTTCGATCTTGTCTCCCAAGTTGCTCTCGGTGGCGGCGTCCGACGCCGTATACATGGGCGGTTCGCAGGAGTGGTACGAGGGGGCCTGGCAGCGGCGGGCCGGCTGCGGGCCGACCGTCGCGGCGGGCCTCGTGTGGTATCTGGCCCGTTCGCGCCCGGACCTCGCGCCGCTGTGCGACGTGGGGGACGCCGGGCAGGTGCGTTTTTTGGCGCTGATGCG
>JAITDM010000225.1 GCA_031282535.1 Oscillospiraceae bacterium | reverse complement strand
TCTTCACCACCTTGTACCCCAGCCCGTAGATGACCTTCAAATACCGCGGCTCTTTGGGGTTGATCTCGATCTTCTCCCGGATGTGCCGGATGTGTACCGACACGGTTTTTGAGACGTGAAAGGCCGGCTCGTTCCACACCGCCTCATAGATCTGGGCGGACGAAAACACACGCTCCATGTGGGTCGTCAGCAACTGCAGGATGTTGAATTCGACGGCGGTCAAAGCGACCTCCTCGCCCTCGACCGTCACGCGCTTCCGATTGGCGTCCAGCACGAGCCCGCCGGTTTGATAGACGCCCGGCTCCGTCTCCGGCGTCCCGTCCCGCAGCCCGCCCAGCCGGGCGTACCGGCGCAGGGCCGCCTTGACGCGGGCCAGCAGTTCCACCGGGTTGAAGGGCTTGGTGATGTAATCGTCGCCGCCCATGTTGAGGCCCAAAATGCGGTCGGTGTCCTCGCTTTTGGCGCTGAGAAACAGGATCGGCACATTGGAAAACGCCCGGATTTTCACCGCCGCCTGTATGCCGTCAAGCACCGGCATCATCACGTCCAGCAGGATCAGATGAACGGTTTCCCGCGCCGCGATCTCGGCGGCTTCCCGGCCGTTTTCAGCCTTGACGACCGTGTATCCCTCCTGCCGCAAATAGATCTCCAAGGCCGACAAGATATCGCCGTCGTCGTCGCAAATGAGAACGGTATAGTCCATGTCAGTCCTCCCACACCGTGATGATATAACCCCCCGTGTTGTCGCTCGAAATCTCGCAGCGCTCCGCGCCGGGCGCCCGTATGACGTCGTCGCGCGGACGTGCGTAAAAGACCGAATAGGTTTGGCGCTCCAGCGTGATGTCAAAGCCGCCGCTGTCCGCCAGCAGTTGAAGGTATTCCTCCAGACAGAGGTCGTTGTCGTGACAGTAGGCCGCGTGCGGCTGGCCGACGTAGCGGAAATGCCACGGCTCAAACGCGATGCCCGTGACGTCGCGTTTGTCTTCGGGATACCGCAGGATAAAGCCGTACTGCCAGGCGTTTTGCGCCAGCCAGCGGCCCTCGTCCGTATCCCCGAACTGCGCCTGCCCGATGCCCGTGTACGCGATGTCGGCGGCGAGGCCGGTCTGGTGTTCGCTGTGACCGGGTTTTTGGACGTAGGCTTTGTCGTCCGCCTCCTCGTAGAGCTGCGTTTGCCGATCGCGGGTCCGGTAGCCGCTGGCGATGAAAAAGCCGTCAAAACCCTCCGCTTCGGCCCGGGCGAACAGGGCGTCCGCCGCCGCCAGCGCGCGGGGATGCATCTGGATGTCGGCGGCGGCCACCGGGACGGTCTGATACGCCGAAACGGTGGGAAACGGGACGCCGCCGTCGGGGATGGGATGCTCGCCGTTGATGAGCGCCAAAAGCCGGGTGTCCTCCAGCTCGCCGACAGGGACGTCCGCCCAATCGGATGTGACGGAGAACACCGGGGCCGCCGGAGACACCGGGGCCGTCGGGGCCCCTTCCGCGCCGCGGAGCACGGGAGAGGGCGGCCTGGGCGGCGTTTGACACCCGCCGCCCGCGCACAGCAGGGCGGCCAGACAGAGAACGGACAGGAATCGCTTCATAAACAAGCCTCCTTGGTTTGATTGTACTCCCCATTGTGAGGGACAAAATCAAACTTGAGGGACAGAAAAAGTTGAGATTTTTCTAAATCTAACGTGGGTCGCACCTGCAACCCACAACCCAAATGCTTGTTTTTTGTCGCCGCTTCGCGGCGACAAGATACTAAACGCAAGAGAAAAGAGACAAACCATACGCCGGGGATGGCCGGATGCATGTCTTGTCTCCCAAAATTCCAAAAACTGTAAATTGCAAACCGTCAACTGTCGACGGTTTCCGTCGGCAGCATCTCGGCCATGTCGTGTTCGATCCGGTTGCGGCCGTTTTGTTTGGCGCGGTAGAGGCAGTGGTCGGCCTGGGCCACGTTTTCGTCCACCGACTGCGCCATGTTGAAGGGGTGGATGCCGAAACTCATCGTGGTGGAGATCGGGCCGAAGTGCTTGTCCTCCAGCGGCGTCGACGTCATCGCGCTGCGCAGGCGTTCCGCCACCATCACCGCGCCGGCCACCGTGGTGTTCGGCAGCACGATCAAAAACTCCTCGCCGCCCCAGCGGAAGCAGTAGTCCTCGCTGCGCAGGCCGGTCTTGAAGAGCTGGGCCACGTGGATGAGAAAACGGTCGCCGTATTGGTGCCCGAACCGGTCGTTGATCGCCTTGAACCAGTCGATGTCGCACATAATGAGCTGCAGGCCGCAGCGGTGCCGGCGCTCGCGGGCCTGTTCCCGCTCGATCACGTCATAGAACGCGCGGCGGTTCGACAGCCCGGTGAGCTGGTCCTGGTTGGCCGAGGCGGAAAACCGCTTGGCCATGTCGATGAGCTTCTGCCCCGTGCGCTGGTGTATATGCTCCACCACCATCGCGAGACACGAAAACGCCACGAAGATGATCGGAAACTGGAGCCGGAAGTTCAGCGAATAGCGCGCCGTGCGCCACTGGTCGAACAGCGGGGAGAAGAGAATCAGGATGCTGGCGATCTGGATCGTGAGATAGGGTTGGGCGAAGTGGTTGCCGAGAAAGAAACAGACGGCGAGCGGATACGCCAGCACCCACAGCACGGAAAACCCGGCCGCGGCGCCGAACAGCATCAGGAACATCGAGTAAAATGTCAGGTACACGGCGAACAGATAGAGCGGCCACTCGTGGCGGCGCAGATGGTGGAGCAGGAAGAGGCAAAACGCGCTCATCCCCGCGGTGATGAGGCCGGCGACGAGATCCACCGTATAGTGGTTGAAAAAATATACGGGGGACATGAGCAGGGAAAGGACAAGCACAAAAGCCATCAAAAACGTGAGATTCGAGCGCCAGCGATGTTCCTCCACGCCGAGCAGATATTCGTCGCTCACCAGAGAGTCGATCTTTTCCCGAAACCATGTCCGCGGATTCATCTTGCCACCTCCAAACGGATTCATTGTCCGTCGTCTCCCCCGCTTGGTCTCAGTGTACTACATTTTGTCCGTCGCGTAAAGCCCCCCGCGGAAGGCGCCGCGCGGGACGCTCACAGCGTGACGCCCCGGCGGCCAAGCCAGTCGGCCAGCCGCGCGCGCGTGGCGTTTACGACCAGCGCCTCGGGGAAGTCGATCTCGGCCAGCAGCGCCAGCGCCAGGCTCACGTCCCCCACCTGGCCGGCCCAGTGGGCGTCCGTGTTCACGACCACCGGCACGCCGTGGCGCGCGCAGCAGCGCGCCAGCGCCCGGCAGTTTTCCTCGCTGCCGGGGCGCGCGACCGGCGAGTGGCTGTTGATCTCGATCAGCGTGCCGGTCTCCCGGCAGCGCAGGACGACGGCCTCGTGGTCGAAGGGGAAGTTTGGCTGGCCGGGGTGCCCGAGGCAGTCGATCAGGGGGTTGTCGGCGACGGCCAACCA
>JAITDM010000192.1 GCA_031282535.1 Oscillospiraceae bacterium | reverse complement strand
CTTGTTTTTTGCTGCCGCTTCGCGGCGACAAGGTACGACCGCACGTGGGTTGCCCTTGCAACCCACAATCCAAATTTTCGTTTTCTGCTGCCGCTTCGCGGCGACAAGGCACTACCGCGGGGCGCCTCGGGGCGCCGTCGGGTTCAAAGATTTTTGCGGATCTGCTGGAAGGCGTTTTTCTCGAGGCGGGATACTTGCGCCTGTGAAATGCCGATTTCACAGAGCGAAAAGCCACAGCCGGCCCGCTCCGGGTCCGCGAGCCAGGTCTGGCCCGTCTTCAGGCGAATCTCCAGCCGCGCGGCGTTCGGCGTCTCCGCCTTGTGGACGACGGCCCGCTCCAGCAGGCAGGCTCCCAGCCCGTTTTGCGCGGCGCCGGCCCACTCGGTCTCCAGGGCGCGGCGCAGCGTCTCGATCTGCCCGGCGCCCTCGGCCTCCGCCCGGCTCTCGGCCTCCAGCGCCGCCGCGCGGGCGGCGAGCGCCGCGATCTGCGCGCCGGCCTCGTCGTTTCGCTCGGCAAACTCCGATTTTGTGATGACGCCCTCAATGTGCAGCTCCAGCAATTTGTCGCGCCGCGCGCGCAGCGCATGCTCCCGCGCCCGCAGCGCGGCGAGCGCGGCCTCGTGGCCCCGGCCCGCCCGCGTCCTGGCATACAGCGCCGCGAGGCCGTCGATCACCTCCGCCCGGTCGGCAAAGACCCTGTGCAAGATGTCGGCGAGGATGCGGTCGAGCTCCTCGGAGCGAACCGCGGGGCTGTCGCACCCCGCGCGCCCCTTCAGCCGGTACTGCCGGCAGTACCACCACTCCCGCGCCCCCCGGCGGCTCCGGTGCACGCGCCGGTGGTAGGCGTCCCCGTGCGCGCCGCAAAACAGCTTGCCGCTGTATGGGTAGCGCGACTGACAGGCGGCGGCGTGCGCCTTCATACGCGCCCCCCGCGCGCGCAGCAGCGCATTGGCCCTGTCCCACAGCTCCTCCGAGACCAGCGGCGGGATGCGCTCGTCCCGGTGCAGCACCCAGTCGGACTCTTCCAGCCGCGCCACCTTGTGCGTGCGGTAGTCGAGCGTCGTGTACTTGTGCCCGCAGTAGTAGCCCTTGTACTTCGGGTTCTTCAGCATCCCGTGCAGGGAGGCGTAGGAGTACATGCGCCCCTTCGCGTCCACCAGGCCCTCCGCCTGCAGGTCCCGCGCGATCCGGCGCAGGCCGCACCGGCCCTCCGCGTACTGGGTGAACACCCGGCGCACAAGGGCCGCCTCCGCCTCGTCGACGGTGAGCACGCCGTCTTTCTTGCGGTAGCCCGTCGTGTTGTCGGCCCCCAGCACGCGCCCCTGCGCGACGGCGCGTCTGAATCCGAACTTCACGCGCTCGGCGGTGCGCCGCACCTCGTCCTGCGCGATACTGGCCATGATCGTGAGGCGCAGCTCGGCGTCGGGTGAGAAGGTGCAGATGTTGTCGGCCTCAAAGAACACGCCCACGCCGTGCGTCAGCAGTTCCTGGGTGTAGCGGATGGAGTCCAGCGTGTTGCGGGAGAATCGGCTGATCTCCTTGGTGACCAAAAAGTCGAACCGGCCCGCGCAGGCGTCCTCCACCATGCGCAGAAACTGCTCCCGCTTGGCGACCCCGGTGCCGCTCACGCCCTCGTCCACATAGCGGCCGGCCGGCACCCAGTGGGGGTGGGCCTCGATGTACCGGTCGTAGTGCTCGATCTGGTTGTGCAGCGAATGGCGCTGGCCGTCCTTGTCGGTGGACACGCGCGCATAGTAGGCCACCCGCAGCGGCAAGTCGAACACGCTCCGGCCGCTCTCCAGCAGCCGCCGTATTTTCAGCAATTCCAAGGCGCGCTCCCCTCCTCTTCTCCCACTATAGTCCGGTCGTCCGGTCTTGTCAATCGGGAAAGCAGCGTCCGTTCGACAATCGCGTACCTGTTTTGGGAGATTTGCCCGGTCTCCAGCAACCGCTTGTTCAGCGCCCGCTGCAAAGACACCAGCGCGTATCCGCGTCGATCCATGCTCCGACTCCTTAATTCAGAATTCAGAATTCATAATTCATAATTTAAGCAAGTATAGCCATCTGCGTAGATTTTTATTGATTTATGCGCGCGGGTGTAGTATGATAAAATTTGCGGGTGGTAAAAACAGCCTAAAAAGCGGGGCTTGTCCTGCCGTTTTTCGTGTTTTGACCACTATATCTTGAGACAAAGCACAAGATGTAGTGGCATCCCGCCACAAACGGCCATTCTCAATTCTCAATTCTCAATTCTCAATTGAATTGATACGTCAGGTGGTGTGGGGTGTGAGTCGAAAAGGGATGCGTCTTTGCGCGTGGCCGCTGCTGGCCCTGCTCTTCACTGCCCTGGTGCTGCTTCCGTTTCTCACGCTGCCCGGGCGCCCGGCCGTGAGTTTCGACGCCTCCGTGCCGCTCGCGTCCGCGGGCCCTGTGTTTTACCCGGCGCCGGTGAGCGCCGTCGGCGCCGCCTCTCAGGCGGAGCTCTGTTTCCGGCAGGCGGCCGGTTTCCTCTGCACCGGCTACTTCGCCGCAAACCAGACCGCCCGCGCGCTGCGGCACCGGGTGTCCGCGCTGTGCGCGGCGCTGCTGCTGTCCGCCGGACTCGGCGCCTTTTGCTGGAGGCGGCCGGCCCGCGCGGCGGTCCCCGCCAAGCGCCGCCCCCTCCTGGCCCAATTTCTGGGGGGGCACGCGCCGCCCGATCGACGGCGGCCCCCGCGCGACCCCTTCGCTTTCTCCGCGGCCGCAGGCCCCAACGTGGGTTGCACCTGCAACCCACAACCCAAATTCTTGTTTTTTGTTGCCGCTCCGCGGCGACAAGGTACGATGGGGCTGCGGTCCGCGTAAATTTACAGAGGAGAGACGTGAATATCATGAGAAGAAAATATCTTTTCCCACTTGTGCTCGTGGTGACGCTGCTGCTCACCTACGTGGCCTTCTTTGGGTTTGAGCTCTATCCCCTCGATCTGAAAGGCGCGTCGGAGATGCGCTTTGGCATCGACATCCGGGGCGGCGTCGACGTCGCGTTCTACCCGAAGGACCTGAACCGCGCCCCCACCGCAACGGAGCTGGAGATGGCCCGCACGATCATCGAAACCCGCCTCGACCAGAAAAACATCGTGGACCGCGACGTCACGATCGACAACGAAAACGGCTATATCTTCGTGCGCTACCCCTGGCGGGCCGACGAGACCGAGTTTGACCCGGGCAAGGCCATCGAGGAACTCGGCAGCATGGCGTTGCTCACGTTCAAAGACCCCGACGGGACCGTCGTCCTCAGCGGCGAGCATGTGGACTCCGCCACCGCGGAGCTGGACGAGAGCAGCCAGTCCCTCTCAAACGCCAACTTCCTCGTGCGCCTGAAACTGAAGCCGGAGGGGCGCACGCGCTTCGCCGAGGCCACGGCGCGCCTCGTGAACCAGCAGATCTCCATCTATATGGACGACATCATGATCTCCTCGCCCACCGTGCAGGAGGCCATCGACTCCGACGAGTGCGTCATCACGGGCAGCTTCACGAGCGCGGACGCCACGCTCCTCGCCAATCAGATCAACTCCGGCGCGCTGCCGTTCGGCATGACGACAAACAACTACAGCGCGATCAGCCCGATCCTCGGCGCCAACGCGCTGGAAGTCATGGTCCTCGCCGGCCTGATCTCGTTCATCCTCATCTGCCTCGCGCTGATCCTCTACTACCGGCTGTCCGGCGTGGTCGCCAGCATCTCGTTGCTGCTCCAGGTGGCGGGCCAGCTCCTGCTCCTGCTGAGCTTCGACCTCACGGTGACGCTGCCCGGCATCGCGGGTATCATCCTGTCCATCGGCATGGGCGTGGACGCCAACATCATCATCGCGGAGCGCATCCGCGAGGAGCTGCGCAGCGGCAAATCCATCGCCTCGGCGGTGACCTTCGGCTTCCAGCGCGCCTTCTCGTCGGTGTTCGACGGCAACATCACGGTGCTCATCGTCGCGTTCATCATGCTGTTCTTCGGCTCGGGCGCGATCCTCTCGTTCGCCTACACCCTGCTCTTCGGCATCATCATGAACTTCGTGGCCGGCGTATTGGCGACGCGGCTCATGACCTTCTCGCTCACCCAGTACGCGCCTCTGCGCAAGACGACCGTCTTCCTCTCCAAGCGCTCCCTCGAAAAGCGCGAGGTCAGGATCTTCCCGTTCTTTGAAAAGCGCCGGGTCTATTTCCTCATCTCCGGCGGCATCGCGCTGCTCGGCGTCGTCATGATCTTTGTCAACGGCGTGCGGCTCGACATCCAATTTACGGGTGGCTCGATCCT
>JAITDM010000154.1 GCA_031282535.1 Oscillospiraceae bacterium | reverse complement strand
TTCATTCTCCTCCTCATCTTCGGTTTAATCAAGTCATAGCTGTTTCCGACCATCCATTTCACGTCTTCATCCGGCACGTCGCCGGCGAGCGTGACGGTGTTCCAATGGGTTTTGTTCATATGATAGGCGGGCGTGACATCCTTGAAAGATTGCTGCAGGAAGTCCGCTTCGAACGGGTCACATTTGAGATTGACGCACAGGTTACCGCCGCGTTCGTAAATCAACGCGAAACATTTCTTGTTTGTCCTGTGCCGCATGACTGTCCATGCCCCGGCGTCCGCTATGTCGTCAAAAGGGTAGTCCTCATAGGCGGCGGGAAAGGTCAGGCAGAAGTCGATGAGTTCCTGACGGGTCATATACTGCCACCCAATTCTTTTGCAATCAACGCAAGCGCCACTCGCAGCGCGGCCATCCGGCGTGTGAGCAGGGTGTACTGCGGCGCTCTCAACCGTGTGATGTCTATTTTTTCGCACTTGCAGAGCGTTGACAGCAAAGCACGGTGCGCCTCTCGCAATTCCTCATCGGTAAAGCACGCGCCATCTGTCGGATTCATGCGCTTTTCGTTGTTTTCAGTGCCTTGCCATCGTGTCCGGCACCCACGAGAGCGGCCCGTAATGAGTCAATGTCGGCAGTTGCAACCTTGAGTGCTTCAATGTAATTCGGCTTCGTCGTTTCGAGGTCAATAGTGATCACAATGAGATCTGGCTTTGCCGACACCTTGCTCGTACTTTTTACGGTAATGGTACGAATATCCATTTTTTGCCATCTCCATCTTTCACATCATTACACATATAGCAAAAAAACCCCGCTACAGCAGGGTTTCTTTCGTTTTGGATTGTCTGAAGACAATTACCAAAACCTGGTGGAGATGAGGGGATTCGAACCCCTGACCTTACGGATGCGAACCGTACGCTCTCCCAACTGAGCTACACCCCCATGGGTGGTGGGGTCCTGCGGCCGGGCGGGGACAAAGACGCCGACGGACGCCGACGCGCGGACCGGCCACGAAGGGCACCTTTTTAAGTATAGCAGATTTTTTTATTTTGTAAAGATGCAATCGCAGAAATTTTGCGGGCGCCCGCAATCTCTGCCCCTCGGATGCTGTCGATTGGTGAAAATCGATAACAACAAGCGGAAATATCGGCGAAAGGATTTGCAAAATGAGGACAAATGCGGTATACTGGAAGACGTATTTTCCGCGGCCCGACGGCCGTGGGGCTTCTCCTGCCGCCAGGCCCGGCGGGGAGAACGGAAATTTGAGCGCCCCCCGCCATGTGCGGACGCGGGGCCGCGATGGGTAGGATGATGATATGGCAGAGACAATGATGTTGGGCAATCAGGCGGTGGCGCGCGGACTCTGGGAGGCCGGATGCCGGTTTGTGTCCAGCTACCCCGGTACGCCAAGTACCGAGATCACCGAGTACGTTTCGGAATATCCGGACGTCTACGCCGAGTGGGCGCCGAATGAGAAGGTGGCGGTCGAGGCGGCCGTCGGGGCCAGCATCGCCGGCGCGCGCGCCTTCTCCGGCATGAAACATGTGGGCCTCAACGTCGCGGCCGACCCGGTCTTTACCGCCGCCTACACCGGCGTGTCCGCCGGATTGGTCGTCGCAGTGGCCGACGACCAGGGGATGCACTCGTCGCAAAATGAACAGGACAGCCGCCATTACGCCCGCGCCGCGAAGCTGCCGATGCTGGAGCCCTCCGACTCGGCCGAGTGCCTGGACTTCGCCCGGCGGGCCTTTGACCTCTCGGAGACGCATGACACGCCGGTGCTGCTGCGGCTCTCTACCCGCGTCTCTCACTCGCAGAGCCGGGTGACGCCGTCCGACCGGCAGGAGAGGGAGCTGCGGCCGTATCAGAAGGATGCGGGCAAGTACGTCATGGTGCCCGCCGCCGCCCGCGTGCGGCACGCCGTGGTCGAGACGCGGCTGGCGGCGCTGACCGAAGTGGCCGAGACAGACGCCTTTAACACCGTGGAGTGGCACGACAGGCGGATCGGCGTGGTCGCGGCCGGCATCGCCTACCAGACCGCCCGCGAGGCGCTGGGAGAGAACGCCTCCTATTTTAAATTGGGGATGATCTGGCCGCTGCCCGAGGCGAGCCTGCGCGCGTTTGCCGCCGAGGTGGACACGCTCTTCGTCGTCGAGGAACTCGACGATTTCATCGAGACGCACTGCCGCAAACTGGGCCTCGCCGTGCGGGGGAAAGCGCTGTTTTCCCCGCTGGGGGAATATACGGCCGAACAGGTGCGCTCCGTCGTGTTGGGAACGGAGACGCCCGCGCGGACGCCGGCGGCCGTGCCCGGCCGTCCGCCGGTGCTGTGCCCCGGCTGCCCGCACAGAGGGCTCTTCCATGTGCTCCATAAGATGAAACTCACGGTCACCGGAGACATCGGCTGCTACACCCTGGGCGCCGCGCCGCCGCTCTCCGCGATCGACCTCTGCGTCTGCATGGGCGCGTCGGTGTCCTCCCTGCACGGCTTCGTCCAGGTCAGACCGGAGATGGCCGGGCGGACGGTGGCGGTCATCGGGGACTCGACGTTCTTCCACTCCGGTATCACGGGGCTCATCAACATGGTCTACAACAAGAGCCACGGCACGGTGCTGATCCTGGACAACGCCATCACCGGCATGACGGGCCACCAGCAGAACCCGGCCACCGGTCTCACGCTGCAGGGCGCGCCGACGCACAAGCTGGACATCGAGGCGCTGTGCCGCGCCGTGGGCGTGGGGCGCGTGCGTGTGCTGGACCCCCACGATCTGACGGAGATGGAGGCGGCCCTGCGGGAGGAGCTGGCGGCGCCGGAACCCTCGGTCGTCGTGGCCCGCCGGCCCTGCGTGCTGCTGCCGTATGTCAAGAGGGAGACCCCGCTGACCATCGACGGGCCGAGCTGCCGGGCCTGTCGGGCCTGCATGAACATCGGATGCCCGGCCATCCGCACCGACGGGCCCGTCATGACCATCGACCGCGCGCTCTGCGTCGGCTGCGGACTCTGCGCCCGCCTGTGCCGGTTCGGCGCGATCCATCCGGAAGGGGAACAGAAAGCATGAAAAATCTTTTGATTGCCGGCGTCGGCGGGCAGGGATCCCTGCTGGCCAGCCGGATCTTGGGCGCCGCCTGTCTGTCCGTGGGGATGGACGTCAAAGTCAGCGAGGTGCATGGCATGAGCCAGCGCGGCGGCAGCGTCGTCACCTATGTGCGCGCCGGAGACCAAGTGGCCTCCCCGCTCATCCCGGAGGGCGAGGCCGATCTGCTCATCGCGCTGGAGCAGCTCGAAGCGCTGCGCTGGATGGGCCACGTGCGCCCCGGCGGCGCCGTGGTCATGAGCACGCAGATCATTTTGCCGATGCCGGTCATCACCGGGCAGACCGCGTACCCGGAGGGCATCGCGGACGCGGTGTGCGGGTGCGGGCTGCAGACGTATGTGGTGCGGGCGCACGACCTGGCGGTCGGGCTGGGCAACGCCCGCGTGTCCAATGTGGTGCTGCTCGGCGCCGCCTCCCGGCTCGTCGGCTTCGCGCCCGAGGTGTGGGACGAGGCGCTCAGGGCCGCGGTGAAACCGAAGTTTTTGGAGATCAACCGGCAGGCGTTCGCCCTGGGGCGGGCCGCCCTGGGGGCGGAGGAGGCGGCGGGTTGAGCGGGACGCTCCCGATGCTGGCCGCCGAGGCCGAGGCCGAGGTGTCCTCCTGTTTTGCAGCGTTTGCGCGCACGGCGCACGAGAACACGCGCCGCGTGCTGGCCGCGCTGGCCGCCCGCCGCGTGTCAGACGGACATTTTGGCGGCACGAGCGGGTATGGTTACGACGACGCCGGGCGCGCCGCGTTGGACGCCGTCTACGCCGACCTGATGGGCGCCGAGGATGCACTGGTGCGCATCCAGTTTGTCAGCGGCACCCACGCCATCGCCTGCGCGCTCTTCGCCGCGCTGCGGCCGGGCGACGTGCTGGTGTCGGCCACGGGGCTGCCCTACGACACGCTGCACGGCGTCATCGGGCTGCACGGGACAGGCATGGGGTCGCTGCGGGACTATGGCGTCGGCTTTCGCAGCGTGGCGCTGACGCCGGAAGGGGCGCCCGACCGGGACGCGCTCAGGCAGGCCGTGCGGGACCCGGCGGTGCGCGCCGTGCTGGTCCAGCGCTCGCGCGGATACGAGGCCAGGCGCGCGCTGTCGATCGCGGACATAGAGGCGCTTGTGCGCCTGGTAAAGGCGGAAAACCCGGCGGCGGCCGTCGTCGTCGACAACTGTTACGGAGAATTCATCGAGACGCGGGAGCCATGCGCGGTGGGCGCCGATCTCGCGGCCGGGTCGCTGATCAAAAACCCCGGCGGCGGGCTGGCGCTCACCGGCGGCTATGTGGCGGGCCGGCATGAGCTGGTCGAACGGGCGGCCGCCAGGCTGACGGCCCCCGGCATCGGCCGGGCCTGCGGCGCGACGCTGGGGCAGAACCGCGCGCTCTTTCAGGGCCTGTTTCAGGCGCCGCATGTGGTGTCGCAGGCGCTGATGACCGCCGCGTTTTGCGCCGCGCTGATGGAAAAACTCGGCTATCAGGCCGACCCGGGGTCCTGCGCGCCGCGCGGCGACATCATTCAGATGATCCGTTTCGGGGCCCCGGAGCCGCTGCTGCGCTTCTGCCGGGGCATTCAGGCCGGCGCGCCGGTGGACAGCTTCGCCGTGCCGGAGCCGTGGGCGATGCCTGGATACGACTGCCCGGTCGTCATGGCGGCGGGGACCTTTGTGCAGGGGG
>JAITDM010000143.1 GCA_031282535.1 Oscillospiraceae bacterium | reverse complement strand
TCTCCTTCCTCGGGCGCGAACAGACAAAACTTATAGTGCCTTGTTGCCGCGAAGCGGCAACAAGCTTCCCCCGGGCGCGAACAGACAAAACGGCGTTTCAAGTCGGTCCGGCCAAACCGGGGGCCTGTGCCTCCGGCCGCGTGACTCCATCCTTGAAACGCCGCTATCTCCGTATTGCCGGCCCGAACGGTTCCCTCGGGCCGTCCGGCTGCCTTCATTAGTATCGAAAGAACGGGGGCAAATGTTGAGCGCTTTCGCGCATCCGCGCCCCGGCCCGGTCGTATTTTGGCGGTCGGCGCCGGCAGCTGCGAAAAAACGCTTGCTTTTTCTCTGCGTTTCTTATAGTATAAGAAAAGTCCCCGAAATTTTATGGAATGGGAGTTGGGATCCACTATGAGCTGGCTGTTTTACCTGGCCCCTGTGGGCGCTGTCGTCGCGCTGCTCTTCGCGTATTTCCAGTCACGTCAGGTAATGGCGTTCCCGGAGGGCACCGAGGCGATGCAGAAGATCGCACTGTCCGTGCGCACCGGCGCCAACGCGTACCTGCGGCGCCAGTACCGAGGCGTTATCATCTTCTTCGTCGTGCTCTTTGTCCTGCTCGGCGTCATGGCGCTGCTCAATTTTCTGACCCCCTTTGTGCCGTTCGCCTTCATCACCGGCGGTTTCTTTTCGGGTCTCTCCGGCTTCATCGGGATGCGAATCGCCACCTTCGCCAACGCGCGCACAGCCAACGCCGCCAGCCAGAGCCTGAACAAGGGCCTGCGCATCGCGTTCAGCTCCGGCACCGTCATGGGCTTCGTCGTGGTCGGTTTGGGCCTTCTTGATCTTTCGATCTGGTTCTTCCTGCTGAAGTTTGTGTTCTATGCGGGTCTGCCGGAAATGGAACAGATTCAGCGGATCACCCAGGCCATGCTCACCTTCGGCATGGGCGCCTCCTCGATGGCGCTGTTTGCCCGCGTGGGCGGCGGGATCTTCACCAAGGCCGCCGACGTGGGCGCCGACCTCGTGGGCAAGGTGGAGGCCGGGATCCCCGAGGACGACCCCCGCAACCCGGCCGTCATCGCCGACAACGTGGGCGACAACGTGGGCGACGTGGCCGGCATGGGCGCCGACCTGTACGAGTCCTATGTCGGCTCCATCGTGGCCTCCTCCGCGCTGGCCGTGGCCGCCGGCTTCGGCTTCGAGGGCGTGGCCGTGCCCCTGGTCATGGCGGCCCTCGGCATCCTCGCCTCCGTCATCGGCACCTTCTTTGTCCGCTCCGGCGAAAACGCGGAGCAGAAAGTCCTGCTGCGCGCGCTGCGCAAGGGCACCTACATCTCGGCCATCCTCATCGCCGTCATCGCGCTGCCGCTCGTGTGGCACCTGCTGGGCAAGGAGCACATCGGCGTCTACTTCGCCGTCCTCTCCGGCCTCTTCGCGGGCGTGCTGATCGGCTTCTTCACCGAATATTTTACCTCCGACACCTACAAACCGACGCAGGAACTCGCCGCCACCACGCAGACCGGCCCCGCCACCGTGATCATCGGCGGGCTCTCGCTCGGCATGATGAGCACGCTGATCCCCGTCGTCATCGTGAGCATCAGCGTCCTCGTCAGCTTCTTCGCGGCCGGCGGCGCGGCCAGCTTTGAGTCCGGCCTCTACGGCGTCGGCATCTCGGCCGTGGGCATGCTGGCCACACTGGGCATCACGCTGGCCACGGACGCCTACGGCCCCGTCGCCGACAACGCCGGCGGCATCGCCGAGATGACGCACATGGACCCGGAGGTCCGCCGCCGCACCGACGCGCTCGATTCGTTGGGCAACACCACCGCCGCGACCGGCAAGGGTTTCGCCATCGGCTCGGCGGCGCTCACGGCGCTGGCGCTCATCGCCGCGTTTATCGACGAGGTGCATATCATCGACCCCACGTTCCAATTCAACCTGAACATCACGAACCCGCCGGTGCTGATCGGCCTCTTCATCGGCGGCATGCTGCCCTTCCTCTTCTCCTCGATGACGATGAAGGCGGTGGGCCGCGCGGCGCAGAGCATTGTCGTCGAAGTGCGCCGCCAGTTTAAAGAGATCAAGGGCCTGATGGAGGGCAAGGCGGAGCCCGACTACGCCCGCTGCGTGGACATCTGCACCCGCGGCGCCCAGCGTGAGATGATCGCCCCCGCGCTCTCCGCCATTGTCGCCCCCATCGTCACCGGTCTGCTCCTCGGCGTGGACGCCATCGCCGGCCTGTTGGCCGGCCTCACGGTCACCGGCTTTGTGCTGGCCGTCATGATGGCGAACGCCGGCGGCGCGTGGGACAACGCAAAGAAGTACATCGAGAGCGGTCAGCACGGCGGCAAGGGCAGCGACGCCCACAAGGCCGCCGTCGTCGGCGACACCGTCGGCGACCCCTTCAAAGACACCTCCGGCCCCTCGATCAACATCCTCATCAAGCTTGTCTCCATGGTCTCCATCGTCTTCGCCAGCTTCCTGATGGCCAACGCCATTTTGCCGAAGCTGTTCTAACGTGGGTTGCACCTGCAACCCACAACCCAAATTCTTGTTTTTTGTTGCCGCTTCGCGGCAACAAGGCACTAAAACCCGCAGACAAGGGACCCGGCCGTACGGCCGGGTCCCTTTGCGTCTCTATGATTCGGCTTTCAACTCCTGCAAGACTTTTTCGATTCTGGCGATCAGGTCCGCCTTGTCGCCGGCGCCGCGGCGGAGGGTGCGGCACCAGTTTTCGAGCATGCGCATCGTGTTTCTGTCCCCCAAAAAGAAGGCGGAGACCGCGTCCGGCGCGGCGGGGACCAGGAGGGCGCCGGCGTCGCGTTTGAAGGCGACTTTCCAGCGGTCCGACAGGGCGTTCGACGTGACGATGTGCATGTTGTCGTACCAGCGCAGCACCGTGAGCGCGTTGCCCAGGTAGCGGATCAGGTCCTCCCCCGCGAGCACCGCCAGCTTCGACTCGCCGCCCAGTTCCCGGCCGTCCAGCTCCAGCCGCTTCTCCCGCTCCAGCGTCTGTAAAAAAGACTCCGCCCATATCTCGACCCACAGCGACGAGGCCACGCGCACCTCAAAGTTCTCCCGGCGGCTGGCCAGCAGCCGGAGCGCCGCCGCCGCCGCGCCGCTGGACGGCAGCCGCCGCACCACCGGGGGCCAGAGCGCCTCGGGCAGCCAGAGCGTGCCGGGGGAGACGGCCGTGAAGACATAGTCGCCCGGCTTGTTCTCCAGCTCCGTCAGCGCCCGCATGTACGAGAGCGGCTCCGCGGCGGGGCAGGCGTGCGCCAGCATCCGCATGTACGGCTCGTGGAGGCGGAGCATCGTCTCGTACAGCAGGATGTCGGCCGCGTCGCGGTACAGCGCCGTCGGCAGCGGAGAACGCCGGCTCTTGTCGCCGTAGGAGACCATCGCGGCGAGCCCCGGCGAGACGCAGAGCATGAGATTTTCCCAGCCGGCCGGCGCCTCGGCGGCGTAAAACGAGAAAAACCGCCCGGTGGCGTAGAGCGGCAGATAGCGGGCGAGCAACGAGAGCAACGCCGCCGGCGCGGCGGGCGCGGGGTGCACCATGCGGATGTGGCAGCCCTGGAACGCCAGGGTCTGCAGACACTGAAACCAGAGTTTAAAAAACGGGGAGTCCTCCGAGAGCCACTGCGCGTCCGACGGGATCAGGATGTGTACGTCGGCCGGCCGGCCGCTGGCGAGCACGGTGTGGAAAAAGTTGACGGCCGCCTGACGCCGGCCGCCCGGCCCGTGGTAGAGCTCGTGCTCCTGACGCCGGCCCGAATGTACCAAATTTTCCCAGTCATCCGGCTGCATCACATCCGTCCGGCGGCGGCCGGACGCCGCGAGCCCGCCGCACACGCGGTTCATCAGGCCCTCGATCGACAGGCTCGTCGGCAGGGCGCCGGCAGGGCCCCCGGCCGACGCCGGCGCGCCCTGCCGCAGATAGCGTTCGAGCGCGGGCAGGAGATCCTCCGCGCCATCGGCCTTGATCATCTGCGCCAGCAAGAGTTTGTCGTGTTCTCTGAGCGGCGCGCCCGCCAAAAAATGCGCGAGATCG
>JAITDM010000142.1 GCA_031282535.1 Oscillospiraceae bacterium | reverse complement strand
GGCTGCCGGACCTCGGCCAGGCGCGCGCCGGTCAGATGCTTGCGCAGCAGCATGCAAAACATCGGCGGCACGGCGGGGTTCTCTCGCGCCACCTCGGTGATGTGCACCCGCGGCGTGCGGGACCCCGCCGCGAGCAGCAGCCGCGCCGGCCCGCCGGGTCCGCGCATGGCCAGTATCGCCTCCTCGCGCGCCGGCATAAAGACCTTGTCCACGCGGCCACCCGCCAGCGCGGCGCCCAATTCGTCGGCCAACGCCGACAGACACACCGCATCCAACGGCATTTGCCTCCCGTCCCTTCCTGTAAATTATGAATTCTGAATTATCATTATGAATTTCATCTGAGCCAGGCGGCGGGCTCCTGCGTAGTCTCCGATTCCAGAACGGTGAGACCGGGCAGGGTCCGGCGCAGGTGCGCCGCCACGGGTGCGACAATGGGATGTTCCGTGTGAAAATGCCCGGCGTCGATCAACGTGACGCCGCAGGCCCGCGCCGTCAGGAAAAGGCTGTGCTTGACGTCCCCGGTGATGAAGGTGTCGCACCCATGGCGCAGTACGTCGTCAAATTGGCCGCCCGACGCGCCGCTGCCGACGGCCACCAGGTGCGACGGCCGGCTGCCGGCCACAAAGCGCACCCCGGGGGCATGCAGCCGGGCCCGGACCTGTTCGGCCAGATGTTCCGGGGGGCAGGGCGCCGGCAGCCGGCCCACGCGCCCGAGGCCGTACACCCGCCCGTCCGTGTGGACAAACCGGGCGCCCAGTATCTCGTAGGGCGGCGCGAGGCCCACCGCGCGGGCCAACACCTCGCTGACGCCGTCCGGCGCCGCGTCCCAGTTCGTGTGCATGCAGAGGGCGGCGATTTTGTGTTCGGCCAGCGTCAGCAAGCGCGCGCCCTCCTCCGTCTCCCCGGTGATCCGCCGGGTCCCAAAGGTCGCCGGGTGGTGCGTCACCAACAGCTGTACCCCCTGCGCCACCGCCTCTTCCACCGCGCGCCGGTCCGCGTCGAGCGCCACCAGCACGCGGGACACCGGCGCCTCACGCCGACCCAGCAGGAGCCCGGCGTTGTCCTCCGGAAAGACGTCCCGCGCCCAGGCGGACGGCGCGAAGTCCTCCAAAACAGCCTCTATCTCCCCCACCGTGTACGCCATCACAATCTCCTCCCGTCTCAAAGCGCCGCGCGCCTGTCGGTCAGGAAGGGGGCGCTGTGGAGCGTCCCCTCCAGCCGTTTCAAGGCGCCGTGCGCGCCTATATGTCGTTCTCCAGCGCCGCCAGCGCCGCTTTCACCCATACCAGACGCTCCGCGTCCTCCGGCTTGCGCGACGCGGCCAGCGCCCGCGCCTCCGCGCGCAGCCGCCGAACCTGGCGGGCGAGGTAGGCCACAAAGAGTGGATCTCCGGCCGCGCGCAACGCCGGCCCCACATACCAGGCGTCCGGCGGCGGCGTGACACGCGGCCCGCCCGGGCGGGCCGCCAGCACGTTGTACAGCCGGCCGCCCTCCGCCGCCAACCGCTCCCCATACAGCTCATAACCATTTTCAGCCAAAAAGAGCCGCAGTCGTTCGGCGTGCGTCATGGGCTGCAGCAAAAAGACCGTCTCCGATAGCGGCGGCGCGGCGCGCAGGATCCCGGCGATTGTGTCGGCCCCCATGCCGGCGATGACCACCGCGTCTGGTCTCTCCCCGGAGAGACCCTGCAGGCCGTCCGCCTGCACCAGCCGGATGGACGTCTCCAACCCGCAGCGTTCCACCAGGCGGCGGGCCCGCGCCAGCGGCTTTTCACGGATGTCCGTGGCCACAACGCTGGCGGCCCGGCCCGTCTGCACGAGCCACACGGGCAGGCGCGCGTGGTCGGTCCCGATGTCGGCCACCCGCGCGCCCGGCGGAATGAACCCGGCGAGCACACGCAGCCGGTCTGGCAGCTGTATCACCGTCTTCGCCCCCTCGCCACCCACCAGCAGATAAACACCCCCGCTAAGCGGGGGTGTTTTGAAAACTATACACACCATGTACATGGTGTGTCAAACACCCACCCGCTAAGCGGGGGTGCTTTGCAGACTATAGCACACAAACCTTACCTGATGCCAATTCTCAATTCTCAATTCTCAATTGTCAATTGCCATCAGGCTGTGCTTTTCTCCAGATGCGCGTTGATCTTGTGCAGCATCTCGTCCGCGTCGACGCCGTGCACCAAGCAGGCCTGCTCCAACGTCTCGCCGCGCGAGGCCGGACAGCCGAGGCAGTGCATGCCGATCTCCAAAAAGAAATGCGCCGTCTGGCCGTCGATCTGCAATATATCGCCAATGATGGAGTCCTTCGTCACCTGTACCATGTGTGTCGCCTCCCATTTTCCGGCGGGTTAGCCCGCCCAAATTTGGTTCCAAAAAATCGGGACCGCCCAGTGGGCGGCCCCGATCTGGATTCCTTAGCCGTTTTCTCTCATGCGGGCAAAGCAATCGCTGCAATAGACCGGACGATCGGTCTTCGGCTCGAAAGGCACTTTGGCCTCTCCTCCGCAGGAAGCGCAGACGGCGGTAAAAAACTCTCTCGGAGCACGGGAGGCGTTTTTACGGGCGTCGCGGCAGGTCTTACAGCGCTGCGGCTCGTTCATAAAGCCGCGCTCCGCGTAAAACTCCTGCTCACCGGCGGTAAACACAAAGTCTTCACCGCACTCTTTGCACTTCAAGGTTCTGTCTTCGTACATGTTTTTTCCCTCACTTTGACTCAGTCTTGCCCGTGGATGTTCTCACCGACGTCTTGAAAAGGTTCGACGGACTCGAGGCACGGGGCTAAAATATGCTCGGCAGGGTTCCCTGCTATCGCCAATGGGTTGACCAGATTCCTTCTGGCGCGTTGAACGGCGTTGTCCACCGACTTCGGGGACTCACAAACGATGGCTGCAACTTCCCGATACGACAGCCTTTCCAGATAATGCCCCAAAATCTCGGCTTCCAAGCCGGACAGCAGTCCCTTCCATGTGCCGATAAACTCCGTGAATGCCTCGCGCCTGACGACACGCGCTTCGGGGGTCTAGACGACAGTTGGGATACAAGACAAAGTCCGCGGCGCGGGTTTCCTCCGCTACCGTTCGAAGAGGGGGGCTCTATGGATATATAACTGTTACGTGGTCTGTGCTTGCAGCGGTCGGCCGGATTGACGGCCGGATATACGCAGTCGCGTATGTACAAAACGAAAAATGTGCGAAACAAAGTGTTTGCTTATTTATTATAAACACAAAGCCTCCCATCTGTCAAGCCATTTCACAAACGTTGTCGTTTTTTTTCTCAATTGGAGGCTCGACAAAAACTCTCATTTGTCCGTTTTCATTACTTTTCACATGATATAAGTCGGCATTTTTCTGCTTGCCACCGCATTTTTCCGTTTTTCAGAAAAAATCACAAATCCAGCTGCCGCGGGCATAAAACGGAACTCTTCAGGCGGAGACGCGGCTGATGACCGCGGCAATGGACTCCGCGAGGGACTGTACGAGCGTGTCCTCGGGGCCTTCCACCATCACGCGGACCAGCGGCTCCGTACCGGAGGGGCGCACCAAGATGCGTCCGTCGCCGGCCAGCCGCTCCTCCGCCCCGCGGATGGCCGCCGCCACCTCCGCGTGCCCGGTCAGCATATGCTTCATCTCGTTGCGCACGCGCACGTTGACAATGAGCTGCGGATACTGCGCGAAGCCGGCCAGGAGTTCCGACACCCGCCGCCCGGAGCA
The DNA here is from genome assembly GCA_031282535.1 of Oscillospiraceae bacterium. Taxonomy (GTDB): domain Bacteria; phylum Bacillota; class Clostridia; order Oscillospirales; family UBA929; genus JAIRTA01. The sequence goes on along the minus strand of JAITDM010000142.1, from coordinate 769 downwards.
CGCGGCGATCTCCAAAAAGCGCAGCGCCGTGAGCTGCCCATCGCCGGTTGTGGCGTGCCGGTGAAAGATGAGATGCCCGGACTGTTCGCCGCCCAGCGTGTAGTCCCCTTTGCGCATCTCCTCCAGCACATTGCGGTCGCCGACGGCGGCCGAGACGACGTGGAGCCCGTTGTCGCGGGCAAAGCGGTGGAACCCCAGGTTGCTCATCACCGTGGCCACGATGGTGTCGTGGTGCAGCCGGCCCCGGCGCTTCTCGTCCAGCCCGCAGACCGCCATGATCTGGTCTCCGTCGACGAGGCGTCCGTTTTCGTCCACCGCCAGGCAGCGGTCGGCGTCCCCGTCGAAGGCCACCCCCAGGTCAAACCGGCCCTCGATGACGCGCTCCCGCAGCGCGTCCAAATGCGTGGACCCGCAGCCCGTGTTGATGTTGACCCCGTCCGGCTTGTCAAACAGGATCTCGTAACGCAGCCCCAGACGAGAAAAAAGCCCCCGCGCCGTGCGGACCGCCGCGCCGTTGGCGCAGTCGATGGCCACGCGCAGGCCGGAGAGATCGCCCTCCACCACGTCCATCAGGTGGGCGATGTAGCGCTCCACCAGCATCTCGTCGCGCCGGATCCGCCCGATGCGCTCAAAGGTCTCCTGCGGGCAGGGGCGGTCCGAGAGGATCAACTCCTCCATCTCCTCCTCCAGGGCGTCGGAGAGCTTATAGCCTTGCGCGTTGAAGATTTTGATGCCGTTGTGCTCAAACGGGTTGTGCGACGCGGAGATC
>JAITDM010000106.1 GCA_031282535.1 Oscillospiraceae bacterium | reverse complement strand
AGCAGCACCGCCAACCAGACAGCCGCCACCCGCCGTCCCACAGCTTTACAATGCATTCTCAATTCTCAACTCTCCATTCTCCATTGGGGCAAGCCGCCCGCGAAAACGCGGGCGGCTTGCCCTACATGCTTTCGGGCGCGGAGATGCCCAGCAGCGTCAGGGCGTTCTTCAGAACCTGCCGGGCGGCGCCGGCCGCCGCCAGACGGGCGCGCGCCGTCTCCGTCCCGGCGCCGCGGATGTGGCAGGCGTTGTAAAAGCGGTGGAAACACCCGGCCAGCTCGACGGCGTACCGGTTGATGGCGGCCGGCTCGAAGGCCTGCGCGGCCTGCCGGATCTCCTCCGGGTAGCCGGCCAGCTTGCGCAGCAGCTCCCGCTCCTCCGGAGCCGTGAGCCGCGCCGCGGACGGGACATCCGGCGGCGCCGGCGTGAGGCCCTCGCCCGCCAGCAGCTTCAGCAGACTGCAGATGCGCGCGTGGGCGTACTGGACATAGTAGACGGGGTTCTCGGCGTCCGTCCGCACGGCGAGATCCATGTCGAACTCCAGGTGGGTGTTCGACTGGCGCTGGTTGAAAAAGAAGCGCGCGGCGTCCACCGGGATCTCGTCGAGCAGGTCGGAGAGGGTGATGGCCCGGCCGGTGCGCTTGGAGACGCGCACCACCTCGCCGTCGCGCGTCAGACGCACGAGCTGCATCAGCACAAAGCGCAGCCGCGCGGGGTCGATGCCCAGCGCCGCCATGCCCGCCTGAAAGCGCAGCGTGTGCCCGTGGTGGTCCGCGCCCAGCACGTCGACGGCGAGGTCGAAGCCGCGTTTTTCAAATTTGTCCCGGTGGTAGGCGATGTCGACGGCGTAATAGGTGTAAAAGCCGTTTGACTTTTGCAGCACGTCGTCTTTGTCGCCGCCAAACGCCGTGGCGCGAAACCAGAGCGCGCCGTCCTTTTGATAGGTGTGCCCCCGGGCGGTGAGCAGATCGATCGTCTCCTGCACATACCCGCTCGCGTGCAGCTCGCTCTCGGGGAACCAGCGGTCATAACGGATGCGGTAGCGGGCGAGGTCCGCCCGCATCCGCTCGATGTTCTTCGGGAGCCCGAAGGCGATGAGCGCGTCGCGGCGCGCGCGCGGCGGCGCGTCCACATAGGCGTCGCCGTGCGCCGCGGCGAACGCCTCCGCGGCGACGCGGATGTCGTCGCCGTGGTAGCCGTCCTCGGGGAAGGGGCAGGCGTCCGGCCCGCGGCGCGCCTGCAAGTAGCGCGCCTCCAGCGAGGCGCCGAACAGCTCGACCTGGTGGCCGGCGTCGTTCAGGTAAAACTCGCGGGAGACCGCATAGCCCGCCGCGTCCAGCACGGCGGCGAGGGTGTCGCCCAGCACGCCGCCGCGCGCGTTGCCGATGGTCATGGGTCCGGTGGGGTTCGCCGAAACGAACTCCACCACCACCCGCCGGCCCCGGCCGGTGTCCTGCCGGCCGTACGCGTCGCCCTCCGCAGCGATGTCGGCGAGCACGGCGTCGTACCACGCGTCGGACAGCCGGGCGTTGACAAAGCCCGCGCCGGCCGCTTCGACGGACGAAAAATAGGAGCCGGCCGTCTCCATTCGGGAGACCACCGCCTCCGCGATGGCGCGGGGCGGCCGGCGCAGCGTCCGGGCCGCCGCCAGGGCGAAGCCCGTCGCCCAGTCCCCGTGGCTGGCGTCCCGCGGCGCCTCCACCTCGGGCGCGGCGGCGCCGGGCGGCAGCGCGCCGTCGGCCACCGCCGTCTCATAGGCGGCCGTCACCAGCGCCGCGAGCTGCGCCCGGGCCGCTTCCGGCAAATTTGACATGTTCATCTCTCCCCTGTGCCGGGTCTGTCCGCGCGCGGCGCACTGTCACCCAATCGGCAAACGGGACGCTGTGGGCAGCGTCCCGGCGGGTCTGTCCGCACGCGGCACACGGCACGCGATCGTTTTGTTTTGCCTCAGTGCACGCCGGGTTCCGAGACCACCACGCGGATGCGGTTCTCGCCGGTGAGGTTCTCGCCGACGTCGATCTCGTAGTCCACCTCAATCTGCCCGCCGGCGTCGCTCAGCCGGGTCTTCACGCGGCGGGCGCTCACGCCGACGGTCAGCGGCCCCTCCTCGGTGTCGTAGTGGGAGAAGTGCCGCCGGCCCTGTTCGAACACCATAAAGGAGCAGACGGGGCCCGTGCGCGACAAAATGACCCGCCCGTCCGCCACCCGCAGCGTGGTGGTCGTGCCGTCGAGTCCCGTGAGCGGGCTCTCCTGATAGGTGATCAAGTAGCCGCCGTCCTCACGCGTCAGACGCCCGAGCGTGACAAGCTCGATCCCGTCTTCCTCTTCAAATGCCGGGAAGCCCTGGCTTCCCCGGATGGAAATGATCACATGTTTATCCATGCCACCCATTGTACCACACCCGGCGCGCCCTGTCCACCAGCAGAAATCGCCTGCCCGCGGCAGCCGCGCGCCTTTTCGCCTTGACACAGTGCGGATATCCGCATTATAATGATCACAACGGATCACAACCAAAGGAGTTTGGGAGGGGATGCCCGTGCTCGCATACATGTCGGTCCGCGAGGCGGCGGCCATGTGGGGCCTCTCGGAGCGCCGCGTCCACAAGCTGTGCCAAGACGGTCGGATTGCCGGGCTCATCCGCTTCGGGCGCTCCTGGGGGATCCCGAGCGCCGCGGAAAAGCCCGGCGACGCCAGAAAGAGCGCGCCCTTTGACGAAGACGCGGCCGGTGCGGACGGCGGCGCGCGGTACGATTGGTTCGGCCCGGACGCCAAACTCCTTGTCAGGAGCGGCGCCTGCGCGGTGTACCAGCTGGAAAACGAGACGGGCAACGGCCTCGCCACGGTGTACGACGTGTTTCCGGGCGTGCAGCTGATGTACAACGACCTGCACCTGGCCCGCATCACGGGGCACGACGACTTCGGCGTCGCCCCGGACGCGAATATGCTGGTGATCAACCACTGCCGCGAGGGGCGCTTCGAATGCGAGTTCCCTTGGGGCGAATGCGGGTACATCGGCGACGGCGACATGGTGGTCAGCGCGCTGCCGACGCCGGCCAGGGCGTCGGCGTTTCCGCTGGCGCATTACCACGGCGTCTCCATCGTCGCCGACATCCCCCGCGCGGACCAGACGGTGGGGGACGTCTCCGCGCTGCTCGGCACCGCCAGCATCGACGTCCAGGGGATCAAAGAGCGGCTGCTCGGCCAACGTCCGTACTTTCTCATGCGCGGCTCCGAGGCGGTTTCGCACATATTCTCCGAGCTTTACAACGCGCCCGACGCGCTGAAAGAGAGCTACATCAGGCTGAAACTGATCGAGCTGCTGCTGTTTTTGAGCGTGATCAGGCCCGGCGAGGAGAGCGGGCGGCCCTATTTTTACAAGACGCGGGTCAAGGCGGTGAAGGCCATGCGCGACTATATGACGGCGCGGCTGGACAAACAGTTTACGCTGGGGGAGCTGTCGCAGCGGTTTCAGATTCCGCTGACCACCATGAAGAGCTGCTTCAAATCGGTGTTTGGCGCGCCGATTCACGCCTATATGCGCGAATACCGCATGCAGACGGCCGCCGCGCTGCTCCGCGGGACAAACGAGGCGATTGCCGACATCGCCGCGAAGGTGGGCTACGACAGCCACACGCAGTTTTCGGCGGCGTTCAAAACCGCCGTGGGGATGGCGCCGTCCGATTACCGGAAAGTTTCTGTCCAAAACCAGCAGCACGCGTCCGAATGAGATAACGCCGCGGCGGACGGCCGTGGTATACTGGAGCCGCAACGACGGTCGGCGGCTTCCTTTTTGGCCGGCGGTTAGCCGCTGCTAGCCGCGCTTGGCCGCCGGCGCCGCGTTCGGGCTGTCCGCGGACAGCTTCGGGGGAAAGGAGAACATGCCGATATGGAGAACAAAACCGGGCTGCCGGATCAAACCGTGCAATCCACCATGCTGCTGGCCCTGTACGGGCGCGCCAAAGCGAGCCGCCTGTTCCCGGACATTCTGCGCGACGACGAGGCGATTCGGATTGTCGACAGCATGGACTACGACTTCACGCACATCGACAAATCCTACGGCACGGAGTACGCGAGTCTCTGCTGTCTGCTCCGCGCCAAACGGCTCGACGAGCGCTGCCTCGCGTACATACGCAAGCACCCGGGCGGCACGGTCGTGAACCTTGGGGCGGGGCTCGACACGACGTACAGCCGTGTGGACGACGGCGCCGTCCGCTGGTACAACATCGACCTGCCGGACGCGATGGCGCTCAGGCGCCGGTTCATCCCCGCGCCGCGGCGCGGCGCGGACATCGCCAAGTCGGTGTTCGACTACACCTGGCTCGGCGACGTCGAGGCCGCCGACGGCAGCGTGTGCATCATCGCGGGCGGGCTGTTCTACTACTTTGCGGAGACGCAGCTGCGGGCGCTGACGGGCCGCATCGCGGCGCATTTCCCGGCGGGCGAGCTCTCCTTCGACGCGCAGTCGAAGACGGCCGTCTCCATTTCCAACCGCATGGTGCGCAAAACCGGCAACAAGGGCTCCGAGATGTATTTTTACGTAAACGACACACAAAAGCTGAAAAGCTGGTCGCCGAAAATCCGCGCCGTCGAGAACACCCCGTTTTTTGGCGGTTTGCAAAAAGACAAGCGTTTCAAGCGCTCCTCCCGGGTGAGCATGTGGGGGATGGAGGCACTGAAAATGGGACTGATCGTCAGCCTGACGTGGGGCGACGGGCCGCAAGAAAGGGGCGCCAAAAATGGATAAAAATGGAATACCCGCACCGGGCAAGACGGGCATGGCGCGGCTGATGGAGCTGGGTGCGCGGAAGAAGGGGCTGATCGTATGCGCCTGCGTGCTGGCGGTGCTCAGCGTCGCGGTGTCGTTCACACCGTTCATCGCCATCTATTACATTATCCGGGAACTTGTCGCCCATTTCACCGACCTGGACGCGCTCGACACGGCGTATATGCTGCGGTTCGGGTGGCTCGCGGCGGGGGGCGCGGTGGGGGCGATCCTCTTGAACTTCCTCGCGCTGATGTGCAGCCATCTGGCGGCGTTCAGTACGCAGTACGAGCTGAAGCTGGCGTACGCGGAGCACATCGCGTCCCTGCCGCTGGGCTTCCACAGCGCGAACGCCACGGGGAAGCTGCGCAAGATCGTCGATGAAAACATCGAAAAGCTGGAGGGCTTTGTGGCGCACCAGCTGCCCGATCTGTTCGGCTCCTTCGCCATGCCCGTCTTCACGCTCGTCGTCCTGTTCCTGTTCGACTGGCGGCTGGGCCTGGCGAGCTTCGTCCCCATTCTCATCGCGTACGGCATCCAGATGACGGCCTACGGCGGCGATAAATCGAAGAAATTCATCAAGCTGTATCAGGATTCGCTGGAGGACATGAGCAACGCCTCCGTGGAATATGTGCGCGGCATTTCGGTGGTCAAGGCCTTCAACCAGACCATTTACTCCTTCCGCAAATTTCACGAAACCATCGAGAACTACGGGCGGTTTTGCATATCCTATACGATGACCTTTGAGAAATTCATGTCTGCGTTCATGACCATCATAGGGCATGTGTACGTGTTCCTGATTCCCGCGATCATATTCATCGCGGGCGGCGCGGAGGATTATGGGACATTCGCGCTGGCGGCGGTGTTTTATATCCTGTTTTCTTTCTCGCTGGCGACGCCGTTTACCAAGCTGATGTACGTGTCGCAGATGGGCAGGCAGGTCGCGGACGGCATCGAGCGGATGGACAAGATGCTGGCCGAGCGGCCGCTGCCCGAAACGGAGCATCCCAAGACGGCCAAGGGGTATTCGGTGTCCTTTGAAAACGTCGTTTTCTCTTACGCGGGCGAGGGCGAAAACGAAATCCCCGCGCTAAAGGGGGTCGGCTTCACAGCCAAACAGGGCGAGATCACGGCGCTGGTGGGGCCTTCCGGGAGCGGCAAGTCCACCATCGCCCACCTGATTCCGCGCTTCTATGATGTCACCGGGGGCGCGGTCAAGATCGGCGGCGCCGACATCCGGGAGATGCCGGGCGGCGATCTGATGTCCATCGTGGGCTTCGTGTTTCAGGAGGTGTTTCTTTTCAAGCAGAGCATCCTTGACAACATCCTGATCGGCGACAAAAACGCCTCGCGGGCCCAGGCCATGGCCGCCGCCCAAGCCGCACAGTGCCACGAATTTGTCGAAAAACTGCCGCAGGGCTACGACACCGTCATTGGTTCCGCCGGCGTACACCTCTCCGGGGGCGAGCGGCAGCGGATCGTCATCGCCCGGGCGATTTTGAAGAACGCGCCGATTCTCGTGCTGGACGAGGCCACCGCCTTCGCCGACCCGGAGAACGAGCGGAAGATACAGCGGGCGCTCTCGGAGCTGATGCGGGACAAGACCGTCATCATCATCGCCCACAGGCTTTCCACCGTGCGGGGCGCGAACAAAATCCTCGTGGTGGACGGCGGGAAAATCGCGGAGGAAGGCACGCATGATTCGCTGGTCAAGGCAAACGGACGGTACAGCCGCATGTGGGAGCAATACACCGGCGCCATGGACTGGACGCTGGCCGGGCGCCGCGTCATGCCCGCCCGGCGGGGTGAAAAAACGGAGGTGACCGCAGATGTTCGGCATTAAGAAGCTGCTCAGGCTGTCGGAGGGCGGCTACAAGGACATGAAGCGCGGCGTGTTCGCGGCCGTGCTGTCCAATCTCTGCATGTTCCTGCCCTTCGGGATTGCCGTTCAGGTCATCACCCTGCTCTTGCGGCCCCTGACGGACGGCGGGACGCTCGACACAAACCAGCTCTGGCTCTGGCTGGGCGCGGGCGCGGGCGCCGCCGTCCTCTATTTTTTTGTCTACACCAATGAGTACCGCAAGACATACACAGTCGCTTACAGCGAGTCGGAGAAAATCCGCGTGGAGGTGGCGGAGAAGCTGCGCCGCCTGCCGCTGAGCTTCTTCAACCGCCGCGACCTGTCGGAGCTGACCACCAACATCATGGGCGACTGCGCGTCCGTAGAACAGGTGATGAGCCATGTCGTGCCGGGGATCTTTGCCACAAGCATCACCATTACGCTGATCTGCGCATTGATTGCGTTTTACGACTGGCGCATGGCGCTGGCGATGTTCGCCGCCCTGCCGGCGGCGTTCGGGCTGATCGCGCTGACAAAGGGCATTCAAAGCAAGTACGGCGAGCGCCACGTCCGCGCCAAGCTGGATGTCGCGGAGCAGATGCAGGAATATCTGGAGGGCGTCAAGGTCGTCAAAGCCTTCGGGCTGGCGGGCGAAAAATCCGCCGCGCTGAAAGGCGCCCTGCGCGCCATGCTGAAAGAGGCCGTCAGGTTTGAGCTGATCGCGGGTGTCTTCGCCACCCTCGCCATGATGATCCTGCAGGTGGGCATCGGGCTTGTGACGCTCGTGGGCGTGACGTTGCTGACGGGCGGAACCCTTTCGCCGATCGCGCTTTTGATGTTTCTGATCATCAGCGTCAAGATCTATTCGCCGATGATCGTGGTCCTCACGCTGCTGCCGGAGTTTTTCTACATGCTCGTATCCACAAAGCGGATGCAGGCCCTGCGCGAGGAGGCGCCGATGACCGGCGACGAGGAGGCGGAGCTCGCCGATTACACGGTGGAACTGAAAGACGTGTCCTTTGCCTACAACGAGACGGACGTGATCCGAAGCATCAGCCTGACGATGCCGCAAAACAGCGTGACGGCGCTTGTGGGGCCGTCCGGCAGCGGCAAGACGACGGTGGCCCGTCTGATCGCGCGGTTCTGGGACGTGCGGGCGGGCGAGATACGCATCGGCGGCCGGAACATCCGCGAGATCGACCCGGAGCGGCTGATGAGCTATATGAGCTTCGTGTTCCAGGACGTGGTGCTGTTCAACGACACGGTGATGAACAACATCCGCATCGGCAAGAAGGACGCGACCGACGGGGAGATCTACGCGGCGGCGAAGCTGGCGCGGTGCGACGCATTCATCCGCGCCATGCCGCAGGGCTTTGAGACGGTCATTGGCGAGAACGGCTCCACGCTCTCCGGCGGCGAGCGCCAGCGCATCTCCATCGCCCGCGCCCTGCTCAAAAACGCGCCCATTGTCCTGCTCGACGAGGCCACGGCCAGCCTAGACCCGGAAAACGAGACGCAGATACAGGCGGCGATTTCAGAACTGGTCAAAGGCCGCACGGTCATTGTCATCGCCCACCGGCTGCGCACGGTGGTCGGCGCCGACAAAATCGCGGTTTTGGAGAACGGCAGGCTGGTGGAGGAGGGCACGGGCGAACAATTGCTCGCCCGAAACGGCCTATTCGCGCGCCTCTACCAGATCCAGCAGGACAGTCTCGGCTGGGCAGTCGGCGCGCCAAAAAAAGGAAATAATGCATTATGAATTATGCATTATGCATTATGAATTCTCCATTGTTTTAATTTCCTCTTGACAAGACGCGCTGAGGTTGTTATATTGTAGTATATCGTCAGCAAAGGCGCTGTGGGCGGTTTGTCCCTGGCGCTTTGTTTATCTTGATCGTGGGAGGGTTACTTATGGCGGACCTGGTACAGACGTTTGGCAGCATGGTGTTTGGCGACGAGGTCATGCGGCAGAGACTGCCGAAGGACATCTACA
>JAITDM010000281.1 GCA_031282535.1 Oscillospiraceae bacterium | reverse complement strand
ATGTGATGGCGGCGTTCTCCGACACGGGACTGTCCCATGTGGTCGCCGTGTCCGGCCTCCACATCTCGTTTCTCATGGGACTTATGCTGCTGCTCGTCGGCCACAAGCGGCGGTATGCTTTTTTTGTCGCGGTGCCGGTGATCGTGCTGTTTGTCGCGGTGGCCGGCTTCCCCGCGTCGGCGATGCGCGCAGCCATCATGCAGGGGTTCTTTCTGTTCTTCTGGCGCAAGGGAGAGGAGCGTGACTCCCTCTCGGCGCTGTCCCTGTCGCTGGTCGTGCTGCTGGGGCTCAATCCGTACGCCGTGGCCGACGTGGGGCTGCAGCTCTCCTACACCTCGGTGCTGGGCATCATACTGTTTGCCCGGCGCTGGCAGCAGTCCTGGGAGGAGAGCGTCCGGTGGCTGGCCGGGTTCTGGAAGGCGGTCTTTCATTACATCTTCTCCAGCGTCGCCGTCTCGCTGGCCGCCCTCGTGTTCACGCTGCCGCTCATGATGGTGTATTTCGGCACGTTCTCGATCATCGCCCCGCTGGCGAATTTGCTGCTGCTGTGGGTGGTGACGCTGTGTTTCCTTGTCGGGGTGCTGACGGCGCTGGTCGCGCAAGTCTGGATGCCGTTGGCGGTGGGGCTCGGCTATGTGGCCGCGCCGTTTTTTGATTTCTTCCTGATGATGGTACGGCTGCTGGCACGGGTGCCTTTTGCCGCCTTGAAAGAAGCCAGCCCCTACATGGTTCTCTGGGCGATGTTCGCCTACACGCTGTTCTGGCTGTATACCTTCTGGCCCAAAGAGGGCGGCCGGGCGCGCCGGGCCCTGGCGCCGACGCTCGGGGCGGCCTTTATGCTGCTGCTCGCGCTGGTGTTCTCGGCCATTCCGCTCGACCCGCTGCAGATTGAGGTGATGGACGTGGGGCAGGGGCAGAGCATCCTGCTGCTCACGCCCGACGCCACGATGGTGGTGGACTGCGGCGGCAGCGTATCCCATGTGGCGCGCCGGGTGTCCGACCGGCTGAAGAGCATGGGCCGGCGCCGGATCGATCTGTTGGCGCTGACGCACACCCACGCCGACCACGCGGGTGCGGCGGTCGACCTGATGCGGCAGATGGATGTCGCCTGCGTGGCGCTGCCCGCCATGGAGGGCGAGGGGTCCAATCTGCGCGGAGAGGTGCTGCGGGCGGCGTCTGAACTCGGCGTGGCGGTGGCGGAGATTGGTCAGACGACGCGGTACGCGTTGGGGCAGGGGAGTCTGCTCGTGTATCCGCCGCTCGTCGGGGGCAGCGAAAACGAGCTGGGGCTCACCTTCCTCGCCTGTCTGGGCGAATTTGAATTTCTCATCACCGGAGATCTGAATACGACGTCGGAACGGGCGCTGCTCCGGGCCGTGTCGCTGCCCTCCGTCGAGGTGCTGGTGGCCGGGCATCACGGCTCGAAATACGCCACTTGCGACGAACTTCTGGCGGAAACGACCCCGCGGACGGCGATCATCTCCGTGGGGCGCAATGACTACGGGCACCCGACGCCCGAGACGCTCGGGCGGCTCGCGCTGCACGGCGTGGAGGTCTACCGCACGGACGAGTGGGGGTCCGTGCGCGTCTGCGTCGGCCCTCCGGACGGCTGAAGAACGGCTCGAGGCTCGATCACACAACCGTTTCTGCATGCAAACGAGAGAGGAGGGACCGCAGTGAAGGCGGCGAAGACGGACGGGCTGACGCAGTTCAAACAGGACCTGCGGGCGGAGACGCCGGCCCGCCTGTATGTATTTTACGGCGAGGAGAGCTATCTGCGGCAGCATTACCTGGCCGAACTGAAGAAGCAGCTGGTGACGCCGGGGTTTGAGAGCTTCAATTACGAGCTGTTCGAAGGACGCGGCCTCGCGGCGGAGCGTCTGCAGGAGGCGGTGGAGGGGCTGCCGGCCTTTGCGCCGCGCAAATTGATCGTTGTGCGGGACCTGGATCTCTACCGGCTGGAGGAGACGTTCCGGTCCCTGATGGAGCGGCTGTTGAAGGATCTGCCGGACACGGTGTGTCTCGTCTTTGTCTACGACGCGCTCCCGCTGAAGACGGACGCCCGTACCCGCATACACGCGCTGCTGAAAGCGGCGGGGCATTTTGTGGAGTTTGCGCCGCAGGCGCCGCACGACCTGATTCCGTGGATCACGCGGCACTTCCGGGCGTACGGCAAGCAGATCGACCGCGCGCTGTGTGAATATCTCATCTTCCGGTGCGGGGAACTGATGGCCGGCCTCAAGTCGGAGATCGACAAGATCGCGGCGTTTGCCCCGTCGGACACCGTGCGCAAGGCCGACATCGACGAGGTGTCCGTGCCGGTGCTCGACGCCGTGGTATACCAGATGACGGACGCCCTGGCCGCCCGGCAGTGGACGCGTGCGATGGAGATCCTTCTGACATTGGGTCAGATGCGGGAGGAGCCCATTGCGATCCTCGCCGCGCTGGGGCGGCAGATCCGGGGGCTGTACGCGGCCCGGCTGGCGCTGACCCGGGGGCTCGGCGCGGGGGAGGTCATGCGTGTGATGGGCTATCGCTCGGACTACCCGGCCCGGCGGCTCCTCCAAAGCGCGCGGGGGCGGTCGCTGGCGTGGTGCCGCCGGGCAGTGACCCTGTGCGCCCAGGTTGACTTGGAGTGCAAATCCGGCGCGGGGCGTGACCGCGCGCGCTCTCTCGAATGGGTGGTGGCCGCGCTGGCCGAAGAGGAGGCCGGCGCGTATCCGGGGCATATGCAATGAGAGGATGGATCGCTCCGTGGAGTGCATACGGGAAGTGATCGTCGTGGAGGGAAAGTACGACAAAAACGTGCTGCGGCAGGTGGTGGACGCCACCGTCCTCACGACGGACGGGTTCTCTATTTTTAAAGACCATGAGAAGAAAAAACTGCTGTTGAGGCTGGCGGAGGAGCGCGGTCTCATCATCCTGACGGATGGGGACGGCGCCGGTTTTGTCATCCGCAACCATTTGAAGGGCCTGCTGCCAAAAGACCGGGTCAAACACGCTTACATCCCCGATGTGAGAGGCCGGGAGCGCCGCAAAAAAACCGGAAGCCGGGCGGGCCTGCTCGGTGTGGAGGGTATGCGCCCGGAGGTGCTGCTCGACGCGCTGCGGCGGGCCGGGGCCACGATGGAGACCGGGCGCCGGTCGTCCCGCGGCGATCTCACCAAGGCGGACCTCATGGAGGACGGGCTCTCTGGCCGACCCGACAGCGCCATACGGCGGGCCGCGCTGCTGGACGCGCTGGACATGCCCGCGCGGATGACGGCCAATGCCCTGCTCGAGGTCCTCAATCTGCTCTGTGACCGGACGGCATACAAGGCGCTGGTCGCCGCGCTGCCGCAGCCGGCGGCGGACGAATGCGGGGCGGACACATAAAAATGGAAAAATTTTGAATATA
>JAITDM010000233.1 GCA_031282535.1 Oscillospiraceae bacterium | reverse complement strand
CCAGGGCGGCGCCGAGGCCAGCCTGGGCGAGGTCGTGGGCCTGTCGCCCCTCGCGCGCAGCTATACCTTTACCTTCAACATCATCGACGACAGCCCGGTGCGCCTGCTGCTGCTGCCGGGCGCGAACGCCGACACGTCCGGCGTCCGGTACGGCGCGCAGAGCGCGGTCCTCGACGGCGCGGTCGTGTCCGGCCGCAGCGTCTATGTCACAAAACCCGTGGCGTTCACGGCCGTGCTGGTGGACTACTTTGACAACGTGACGAGCCTGTCGTTCGGCGGCGAGATCTGGGGCCGGCTGGACAGCATGCCGCCCTGGGCGGAGATCAGCTACGAGCTGACGGTGACCGCGGTGAAGGCCACGATCACGCTGCACGACGACAAGTCGCCGGGCGACCGGATCCAAATGCTGAGCGCCGGGCCCGAGGAGATCGCCCCGGGGCAGTACCAGCTCATGCTCTACGACCACAGCGGGCGCGACGTCACCTTCTCCGACGAGGCGGGGCATGTGGGGTCCGCCACCGCGCAGAGCAGCCTATTGGACATGAGCCCGGCCAACGCGGCCATTTTGTGGTGGTCGCCGGGGCGGATGACGTACGGCGGGCCGGAACCGGAGATGGACGTCTCCCGGCCGCCGGACAAGACAGTGTCCAGCGACATCTCCGTGGGCGTCGGCTTCGACAAGCCGCTGGCGGAAGCCTCGATCCGGGTGCGCCGGCCCGACGGGACCGGCTACCTGACGGACGAGGAGGCGGCGGCGTACGCGGGTCTCACGGTCGGCGCGCAGAACGTGATCGTCACCTTCCTGCAAAACGCCGCGGTCGAGCTCACCTTCTGGCCCCCCAACAGGCGGGAGGCCATGATCCTGCTGTCGACGGACAGGATCGACAAGGCCCCCCCGGCGGTCGACATGACCATTTTGGACGACACCCCCGCGAGCGTCGAGACCAAGGTGCGGTTTGACGGGTTCTCGAAGCCGGTCTACATACACGGGCCCGGCGCCGCGGAGACGCGGCTGTACCAGCCGGGCGAGAGCGTCACATACGCCGCGCTGGAGCGGGGCGTCCACCGGTACAGCTTCATAGACGAGTCGGGCAACGTGACGGTCAAGGAGGCGGAGATCCGGGCGGTGGACACGTCGCCGCCGATGGTGCTACTCAGGGGGCTGCCCGACGAGGGCGCGTTCACGGCGCAGGCCGAGCTCACGTTCGAGGCCACGCTGAACGAGGCGGGGGTCGTCCGCTTCCGCGGGCAGACCTACACGGTGCGCGCGCCCGACGGCACGGGCGCGGAGGACCACTACACCGACGAGGAGTGCGACTGGGTGACGCTGCGCGTCACGGACAACGGCTACTTCCTGCTCACCGCCGAGGACAGGGCGGGCCGGACCACGGGGGTCATGATCCCGGTCGACTGCTTCGACCGGCAGGCGCCGACGCTGCGGATCGTCCCCTCGCGGATCGACATCGCCGCCGGCACGGAGGCGTCGGAGGTGCAGCGGCTGCTCGCGCAGGGCGTGAGCGCGTCGGACAACCGGTCTGAGCCGGACAAAATCGCGGTCACAAACGCCGGGCTCACCGCCGAGCAGCTCGCGGTGCCGGGCCTCTACGCCGTCGAATACACCGCGACGGACGAACTGGGCAACACCCGCAAAACGACGCGCAGCGTCCGGGTGTTCGACCCGAACACCCTCCGGGTGGCCGTGAACGGCCAGATCACGGAGAGTCAGGAGACCACCCTTTTGCCGATGGGCGCGGTCGCCCTGGAGATTCGCAACAAAGCCCTGGGCGACAGGGAGCCCCACAAGGTGTACATACGCCCCGGCCGGTGGACGGCCGCCCAGATGAAGGGGCAGACGGAGGCCCCGGCCGCGTACACGCTGGACGCGCCCGGGTACTACACCGTCTACGTCGTGACGCAGAGCAGGGGCACGTACCTCACTTACCTCTACGCCACGGCGTCGTCGTAGGAGACGCCGCCCCCGGCGTCCCGCCGCGCATGCGTTGGGATATGTTTCTTTGTGTGAAAGGATGGGCGTAACAATGAAGAGGATACTCTCCGTGTTTCTGATCACGGTGCTTTTGAGCCAATTTGCGGCGGGGCTGCAGTTCACCGCCCGGGCGGCCGAAACGCTCACGCTGCAAAACGACAGCGTCTCCGTCACGGTCTCCGGGGACAACGGCGGGTTCGCCATCCGCACGGCGGGCGGGGACGCGCTGAACAAGACGGACGACGAAAAGGATCTCCTGTACCGAAGCGGCCTCTACGACACGTCCTTCACCAGCTTTCAGGTCACATACGCAAACGGCGCGGTGCGGGAGTACGTGTTTGGCGAGAACTACGGCTACCTGGGGTGGGGCGGCGTCCTCACCGTCGCCCAGGCGGGGGCCGGCGCGCCGATCGTCGCCACCTGGACGGTGGACGGGCTGATCTTCACACAGCACATAGAACTGGCAAATATTGGTAGTGCCGAACACGGCATGGTGCAGCTGCACTACCGCGTGCGAAACACCCGGGCGGACGCCGTCTCCGTCAAGGCGCGCGTGCTGCTGGACACGGCCCTGGGCGACCGCGACTACGCCCACTACGAGGTCATGCGGCAGGGCGGGGGGTACCGGTCGATCGCGGGCGAGACCTTGATCGGCCAGGGCGATTTCATCCCGCTGCGGTTCTTCGCCTACGACGACATCTACGCGCCGCAGGTGACGGCACAGACCGTCAACGGCGGGCTGCAGCCGTATCAGCTCGCCTTCGGGCACTGGTACAACCTCGCCCGGACGGCGTTTGACTTCACGCCGGACAGCGCGCTCAACTTCACGAGCGCCGTCAACGCGGGGTACGGCACGGCGGACAGCGCCTGCGCGATGTACTACGACATGGGCCGCGTCCCGGCGGGCACCGAAGGCGAATCGATCGACAGCTACTACGGCGTGTTTTCCAACAGCGAGGTCGAGACCGGGGACGTGGCGGTCAACTACACCGCGCCGGCGGGGCTCCAGCTCACCGGGGACAGGAAGCAGTACGTGCGGGCCGAGGGCATGCCCGGCGGCGCGACGTTCAAGATCCAGGCCCAGGTGGAAAACCCGATCGCGGAGAACGCGAAAGTCCTCCCCCAGGTCACGCTGGCGGTGTACACGGCCGTCGGCTTCACGGCGCTGGACGCCGAGGGCGGCGCGCTCACCCCCGCCCCCACGTACGACGACCCGTACACGCGGGTGCTCTACGATCTGCCTGTCGGAGGGGTGCGGAGCCTGGACATCTTCATCCAGGCGGACGTGGGCGCGGGGGCTTCGTACCGGCGGATCGAGCTGCGCGCCTACGACACGAGCGGCGTGGCCGCGGGCAGCGAGTCGCTGCTGACGGCGGAAAACCTGCTCGGCAGCACGAGCTTCTATGTGCTCTGCCCCGGCGGGGACGGGACGCTGCCGCAGGTCACGTTCACCGGGCTCTCGCCGGACATCCTCTACGAGTCGGGCACGCGCCACCTGTACCTGCGCGGCCGCCACCTGGGGCTGCTGTCGGACACGTCGCGCTATGCGCTCTACGCCGTGAACATCTCCTGGGGGGGCGAGGTGCTGATCCCCCCCGGCAACATCTTTTTTGACGACGAGGGCGCGATGGACATCGTCCTCACGGAGCCCATGCTGGGCAGATACCGCCTGGAATTCCGGCTCGACACGGACCTGGCCGACATGCTCGGCTGCGACACGACGCTGCGGCCGCCCGCGGAGTTCTACATGTCCGGGGACAAGCAGTACAGCAGCGACTACTACAGCATCGTCGCCGTCGCCCAGAAGGGGGCGGGCGCGGCGTCCACGTACCACATCGAGACGTACAAAGACGAGGCCGCCCTGGCGGCGGCCCGGGCGTCGGGCGCCTTCACGGAATTCCTGCTGGTCCTGCGCGGGGATTTTGTGCGGGACGACACCGCCCTCGACACGGGGGGACGGTTCACTGCCACCGTCCTGGATACGTTCGGACACAGCGGCTCGGCCGTCACCGTCAACAACTGCGTGGACCTTGAAAACGGCATCGTCGAGGTCTACTACCGCTACGAGGGGCTGGTCAAGACCGGCGTGTGCGTGGACTTGGACGGCACGCTCTACACCTCCGGGGCGCACACGGGCATCTGGCAGGGTCCCGCCGTCGTCACCGAGCTGACGGACGGGACGGACTTCGGCCTGCGCCCGTACAACAGACAGGGCGTGCCCGCCGCCACGAACGTCGCGGAGAGCCCGGTCCGTCTGGTTTGGTCGAGCTATTACGGCATCGCCCAGACGCTGGCCGGCCTGGTGCTGAAGCTGAACTACGGGCAGTTCGGCGTCATGTACGACACCGAGAGCACGCTGGAGAACGTGATGGAGAGCGCCGGAGAGCTGGGCCATGTGCTCTCCTTCTCCGCGGGGCTGGACCTCGGGTTTGTGATCCCCAAGTCCGCGAAGGCCAAGGAGCTCGCGCGGTGGGAGCCTAAAGACACGTCGGTGGGCGTATTTTTCGTCGCCGCGATCGACACGAAGGGCCAGTCGCTGCGCATGGACTGGGAAAAATATTCCAAAAAGGTGACGAACGTGACCGCCGACCCCAACGCCCGGGCCAAGGCGGGGGGCCAGCTGAACGTGATGGTGGACAACGTGCTCTTCGGCTGCGGCGTCGGGTTCATCGGCGTGAATTTCAGCGTGGACGTGACGCTGCCGGCCTACACGGAGAACCTGCCGATGATCCAGGGCACGCTCAAGGTGAACACGATCGGCGACTGGTCCTTCGGCGTGAAAGGCTCCGCCGCGTTCGCCACGATGGCGTTCGAGGTCGACATCGCGATCAGGAGCCGGGGGAACATCCCGGTGCCGGACAAACTGTATTTCTTCGTCACGGGCTTCGAACCGGGCATCAACGTCGACGGCTTCGGGATCCTCTGGATCACCGGCGGCGGCGGCGGATTCGACAAGCTGTACGACACGATTTTCAACTGCAACGGGGTCCCCCCGCTGAAGCTCCTGCTCTCCGTGACCATGGACGTGCTGAAGGTCCTGTCCGGCCGGATGGACCTCTCCGTCGGGCTGCGCGGCGTCAGTTTCAAGATGAGCAACGTGAAGATCAAGGGGACGACGATCACGCCCATCAAGAACCTGTCGCTGCAGCTGGACTGGTACCCGGACATCTATCTGGCGGCGGCCATACACCTCAGCCTGCTGGACATCATCGAGGGCCAGGGGTACATGGTGCTCCTCAACAACGAGCAGTACAAGGGCTTCTTTGAGGCATTTGCCCGCGTGTCGGTGAAGATCCCCAAGGCGATCCCGGTGGTCGGCGGGCTGGAGGTGCTCCAGGCCGACGTGGGCCTGAACAACGAGAAGATCTGGGGCGCCGCCACGGTCATCGCCGTCAAGGTGTCCGTCGCCTATTATTGGGGCAGCGGCGACGTGGACTTCAACCTGGGCGGCCCCGGCTCCGGGCCGAAACCCACCTTCCCGGCCCTGCTGGGGCACGAGGCCGTGCCGGTGTACTACGACGAGGAGACCGGCGAGACGCTCTATCTGCGCGTCGGCGCCAACCTCGCCGTGTCGGCCCTGGCCGAGCGCGTCGACGACCTCGACGCGGTGCCGGCGCTGCTGGCGGCGGAGGACGCGCTCTACACCGACGCGACGCTGAAGAACCACAGGCTCGCGCTGGGGACCTTCAGCGGACAGGGCCGGGCCGTCTCGATCGACTTTGCGGCGCAGAGCCGCGAGGACGCCCTGACGGCGGCGCAGGCGATGATCCAAACGCTCCCGTTCGGCCTCGTGCTGAGCGACGGGACCAACCCGGACACGGCCAACGCGAACCTCATCTTCGACGAGGGAAAGGCCTCGCTGTCGTTCACCGTCACAGACCCGGCGCTCTTTGAGAGGGAATACGACTTCACGACGCCGCGCGCGGCGGACCTCGTGCTGTACACGGTGGGCAGCCTGCCGGAGATCACCGCCGTGGACGCGGCCAGGGCCGGGGACACGGTAGGCGTACATTGGACGGGCGCGGACGCCGGCACGCTCGACGCCGTCAGTTTCTACCTCGTGCCGCAGGGCGGCGCGGGCGACCCCACGCAGGCCGGCGTGTTTCTGGGCGCCGTGACGGAGAAAGCCCGGCTGGCCGCCGGGAGCGCCTCCTTCCCGCTGCCCGACGAAGCGCCGAGCGGCAGCTACCGGGTGCGCGCCGTGTACAGCCAGCCGGACGCGGCGAGCGGCGCGGTGGAGAGCGCGGGGCTCGTCTCCGTCGTGAACGGACACCAGCCGGCGGCGCCCGCGGGCGTCGCCGCGGCCCCGGCCGGGGACATGCGCCTGCGCGTGGCGGTGGCAAACGCCGACACCGCGGGCTACGACGGCTGCCTCGTGAACGTCTACGAGGAGACGCCGGACGGGTGGACGCTCACGGACGTGGACGCGATGCCCTTTGAGAGGGAAGAGGGCGTGATGGAGGAGATCCAGGTCGGCGGCCATTACATGGACGCCGATGAAAACGGGAACCCCCTCCCGCGCGGCCTGCGCGCGGGGGGCGTGTACCGCGTCGGCGTCACGTCCTACAACAAGGTCGACCGCGACGGCGACCAGGTCGTCGACTACTTTGTCCGGAGCGAAGAGGTGCTGTCGGCGCCGCTCACGATGCCGGCGCCCACCCCGCCCGCCGTCACGCTGGGCCGGCTGTCGCCCTCCGTCAGCGTGCCCCACACCGAGTGGGGGCAGGACGAAAACGGGAACGCGGCGGAGATCGAGGTCATGGTCGAGACATACGACAGCCCCGACGTGCACTTCGCGCTGACCGCCGACATGGACATAGAGGGCAAGTGGTACCTGGGCGACGACGAGTTCGGCGCGCAGGGCATGATGGAAGAATTTGGATTCCAACAATCGGTGCCGGTGGATCTGACGGGCCTGGCGGACGGGCGCTACACGCTCACGGCGCTGGGGACCAACCGGCAGGGCGACGGCTTCCGGGCGACCAAGGTGTTCGCGGTGGACACCGCGCCGCCCAGGCTGCTGCTCTCCGCGCCGCTGAGCGGCGGCAGTTTCCCGGCCGACGGCCTGCTCGCCGTCGCCGGGCAGACGGACGCCGGGGCGCTGTTTTCCTGGTCGCTGGACGGCGGGCCCTTCACGCAGCCGAGGACCGTGACGGCGCTGGGCGGGACGATCGACCCCGACGGTCTGTTCCAATTCCGCATCCCCCTCGACCCGGCGGCGGCCGGGTACACGGTGGTCCTCAAGGCGCAGGACAGCCTCGGGCTGTCGGCGACCGGGACGTTCCAGGTGCAAAATCAGCTGCTGGGCGCAGTCGAGCGTCTGGAGATCCTCTTCAACGGCGAGAGGGCCACGGACGACAACTACCGGCTGCACGCCGCCGTCCCCAGCGCGGCCGCGCTGACACTGGTCGGGGTCGCGGGGTCGCGCCGCGTCGTATTGCCGGGCCGGTGGGAGCTGCAGACCGTGGCGGGGCGGGCCCAGGTGGACGACGACGGCCGCTTCACGGCGGAGCCGGGCAGCCTCGGCATGGTGGTGGGCCGGTACGAGGTGGTGGAGGGCGGCTTCATGACCGCCGCGGCGAGCTTCGGGGCGGAGAGCCAGTTCTCCACCATAGACGACATCTACAAGCTCACGCTGTCCGCCGGGTTGGGCGGCGCCGTACAGGGCGCCGGCGACCACAGAGCGGGGGACACCGTGACGATCACCGCGGTACCCGGGGACGGATACGCCTTCACAGGCTGGGTTGTGACAGCAGGGGCCGTGACGCTGGCGAACCCGGGCGCGGCGACGACGACATTTGTCATGCCGGAGGGCCACGTGGGCATCAGCGCCGGGTTCAGCCGCACGGGCGGCGGCGGCTCCGGCGGTTACTCCGGCGGGTCCGGTGGCGTGATCACGCTGCCGGACGAGCAGACGCCGGCCGCGGGCCCCGGGGTGAAGGCCGCGGCCGGTGAACTGGCGCGTGTGGACATGGACGGCCTCAGCCGGTACAGCGCGCCGTACTACACGGTGGGCGGCACGGAGGTCGCGGTGAAGATGAGTGCGGTCCTGGGCGGCGTGATGTACTTCATCGCCCCCGTGACGGCCGACTATGAGATCCGGGTCCGCGAGAAGCAGTTTGCCGACACGGTGGGCCACTGGGCGGACGACAGCATCAAGTACGCCTACGCGCGGGGCCTGTTCACGGGCGTGTCGGAGGACATGTTCCGGCCCGGCGGCACGATGACGCGGGCGATGTTCGTCACGGTGCTGGGCCGGCTGGCGGCCATCAGCGAGGCGGACTACGGGACGGGGCCCTTCCGCGACGTGCCGGTCGGCGCGTGGTATTCGTACTATGTCAACTGGGCGGCGGAGCAGGGGATCGTGCTGGGCTATGGCGACGGGCGTTTCGGTCCGGACGACCCGGTCACGCGGGCGCAGATGTGCGCGCTGTTCATACGCTTTGCGGACCATTTCGCGTACGAACTGCCTCAGGACGTGGAACGGACGGTGTTTGCGGACGACGCGAAGATCGCCGCCTGGGCCAGGGAGGCCGTCTACCGCGCCCAGCAGGCGGGGCTGGTGGTCGGCCGGAACGACGGCGCATTCTGTCCCGACGACAGCGCCACCCGCGCCGAGGCCGCCGCGGTGTTCCAGCGGCTGATCGAGCGCATTTTGTTGTCAATTGAGAATGGAGAATTGAGAATGGAGAATTGAGAATGGAGAATTGAGGATGCGGGGGTGAGGCCGGTGAGGATGCGGGCTGCGGCCGCGGCTGTGGGCAGGAGGCTTGCCGTTTGGTTGCTGCTTGCTGCGCTGTGTGTGCCGTCTGCGCGCGCGTCGGCGGCCGGCGCGTGTCTGAACCAATGGGCCTGCGAGGCGATCGGGCTGGAGGCGGCGGGGGATGCGCCGCTGTACCCGGTGCGGGTGGCGCTGATCGACACCGGGGTGACGCCGGCGGCCGTGCCCGGGCTCCCGCTGGCGCCGGGGCGGAACTATGTGTTTCCCGACGGGGATACCGAGGACAGGATCGGCCACGGCACGAGACTTGCGGGCATCATCGCCGGCGCGGCGCGCGCGGAGAGCCGGGTGGACGGCGTGGCCCCCGGCGCCGTGATTGTCCCGCTGGTGTACCAGTCCGCCCACAGCGGCGGGGTGCGCCAAAACGCCGGCACGCCGGCGCTGGCGCAGGCGATCCGCGACGCGGTGGACGTGTACGGGTGCCGGGTGATCAACATCAGCGCGGGCCAGCGGCGGCCCGACGACGCGCTGCGGGACGCGGTGGCCCACGCCGAGGCGCGCGGCGCCATTGTGGTGGCGGCGGCTGGCAACAG
>JAITDM010000215.1 GCA_031282535.1 Oscillospiraceae bacterium | reverse complement strand
ATGCACCGGTTTGGATGTTCCGCTCGTGCGCGTGGGATCTGAAAAATCGCGCACGGCGGCTTTCATGTCAAAGGTCCAGGCGGTGTCGCGCCCGTTGTTGAGATCGTCCGGCGACACGGGCCGCGTCGCGACCTCAAAGTCCCAGATGTCTTCCGCGTTGCGCGCCATCAGGTACGTTTTGCGGGCGATGCCGGACAGGCGGACCATGTCTTGATTTTCAAGCCACGACCCCGACGTCCAGCGAATCAGCTGCAGGGCGATGACATTGTCGCCGACATTGATATACGGCGTCACGTCGAACTCATGATGCGTCCATATGTCGGTGGTCCAGCCCACGGCGCGGCCGTTGATCCAGACATAGCACGCGCTGACGCCGTCAAAGTTCAGGAACACTTCTTTGCCGTCCCAGTCGGCCGGTACCGTGAAATGTCTCTGGTAGGTGCCGACGCCGTTGTAGTTTACCGGGGCGGCGGGCGCGGAGGTGGTGTTGCCGCTGTGGTAGTACTGCCACGCGTTTTTGGAGTTCACGTACTGCACCTGGTCATACTTCGCGGTGCCGTCGTCGTTGAAGTTCACCTGCCAGCTGTTCGGAACCGTGATGTCGTCCCACGCGCCGGCGTCGAACCCCAGTGTATGAAAGTCGCGGGGCGCCTGCCCTATGCCGGCGGTCGGCCACGGCCGCTGGCCCGGATTGACGGCGAAATGAAATTTCCATGTGCCGTTCAGCGGCAGGATGCTTGCGGAGTTTGAAACCGTCCCGGCTTCGTCCGCGAACGGATACAGCGTGAAATTGTCCTTGGCTTTGGCCTCGGTGTCGTACAGATAGTAGTGGGAGCGCGGGTTCTCGCCGCCCAGCTGGAACACAAAATTCGTAGACGAGTTCGTGTTCCACTCGTTGCCCGTGAAGGCCAAATCTGGCTTCACATACACCACCGTGGTCCTGTCCGCATCCGCCGCCGCGGGCACGAAGGTATAATCGGCAAAATCCGCGATGGACAGTCTGATTTCCTTGGTGACCGCGATGCTGGTCAAGGCGAGCGTCCAGCTTGTGCCGCCGCCGGTCAGGGCGCCCTTCACAACCGCGTCGTCCGGGCTGACGCCGACCGCGGCCGCCGTCAATCCGGTCACGGCCGTATCAAAGGTGATGTCGATCTGGGTGGACTGCACTTTGGCGCCCGCGTCGCCGTCCGCCGCCGCGCTGAATTTGACGACATCCGGGGGCCGTTTGGACAGCACGGTCCTGTCGGAGACGCCGGGCGTATGGGGGACAATGACAAAGTTGGGGATGTTCCCGATGGCGACGGCGACCTCCCCGGCCTGCGCGTTGAAGAGTTGCAGCGACCAGTTTTTGTCGCTGCCCGTCAGCACGCCCTTCTCCGCCGCGCCCGCCGGGCTAAGCGTGATGTCCGCGGCCGTCAGCCCGGCGACCGGCTTGTCGAACGTGATGTCGATGCGGTTGGACGTCTCCGTGGGGCTTCCGTTGGCCGACACTTCGTACAGGGCGGTCGCGCCCGCGTACAGCGTGATCTTGTCGGCGTCCGCGGGGCTGGCCGTGAAGGCGTAGCCCGGAACCTGCACGCCCACGGCGGCAGCCCCGGCCACGATGCCGCTCACCGGGACCGTCCAGGTCGTGCCGCCGTCCGACGTCGCCGGCGTGCCTATGACGGCCGCGCCCGCCGGGGTCAGCGTGATATTGGCCGCCGTCAGGCCGGCCACCGCCGTGCTCAGGGTCAGCGTGATCTGCGAGGTCGAGGTCTCCGCGTCGCCGTTGGCGGCGGCGCTGAACGTGGCCGGGGCGATGTTTCTTTGGTAGAGGCCGATGTTGTCTATGTACGTGGTCCACGTCACGTTGGACAGGCGTATGGCCTGTATCTGGATGCTGTTCAGCGCGCCGGTCCACGTGGTGTTGGCGGTCAGCGTGTAGGCGGCGCCGGCGTTGTTTTTGGGCCCAATGTCAAACTGGATGTTGGCCCCTTTTCTCAGGTAGATGTTGACCGTATACCACTGTGTCAGGCTGGTCTGTCCGGTGGGCAGAATGGTCTGCGCGTTTCCGGTCGGCCCCGTGTGGTAGCCGACGCCGCCCGACGCGGCGACCAGCGCCAGCAAAATCGCCCCGTTGTTTTCGAACCTGATCTCACCCCTGTTGGTGGAGTTCGGGCTCCCGGGGTACCAATCGAACGAGATCAGCGCCTCGTCGGATGCGTTCAGTCCGTTCTTGGTGGCGGTGCTGAGGGTTTTGACCGCGTGGCGGTTGCCGCTGACATTGCTCAGGACCCAGGACAGTTTGCGCGTGGCGTTGGCGTCGGCGCCCGTCCCCACGGAGGTTGTGGCGTTGGTCGGGGCGATGTAGTTGGCCGCGGGATTTTCCAGCCCCGCGGCCGAGGCGATGCCGAATATGTCGGTCGTGGGATTCTCGAAATCGGTGCTCTCTATGTTGCTGTACCCCGACGGCGGGGTCAGACTGGCCGCCTGCACCGGCAGGGAGCCCACCGGCAGCATCGCCACAAGCGTGATCAGCACGAGCGCCGCGCTGACGATTTTATGTGTCTTTCGCATAAAACGTTTTCCTCCTTCTCGACATGTCTCTCTTGACTGTGTCTCTCCTTACGGCGACAATTGGGAATCGCTCTGGGCAGGGCCGTCTGCACAAACGGTCCCGCCGGCGGCTGCTTCATCTGCACACAACGCAGCCGCCCCGCTTCCGGTCGCGTCTCTGAATCCCCCCGGACCGCAGCACTTTCGACGCTTCCCGCACAGTGCGCCGATGCGATACGCGCCGGGGAAGACGC
The DNA here is from genome assembly GCA_031282535.1 of Oscillospiraceae bacterium. GTDB lineage: Bacteria > Bacillota > Clostridia > Oscillospirales > UBA929 > JAIRTA01. Next base: position 2,018 of record JAITDM010000215.1, on the reverse strand, counting down.
CTGCACGCGCGCCGGAGGTGCTGATACCCTTATCGTATTACACACAATTTGCAAAGTCAATGGCGCAGCGCAATATTTTTTATGCATTTCAGACGAATCGAGCGATGGTGAATTGCACAAAAATAACAACTTTAAAAAGATACACCCTCCAAAAAACGTCGAAAAACCCTGTTTTTCATACAAAAACGGATTGGGCGGATGCCGAATCGCCCGTGTCGCACGGGTGTCCGGTCCGCCCAATCCCGTTGGGGCATGATTTTGGTGTCAAGAGCCCGTTTTTTATTTGCCTTCGGTACCGTAGTCGACGGTTTCGGTCTTCTCCAGCGCGTCCATGTACGCGATGTAGTCCGCCTTGGTAAAGTGCGGTTTGTAGGCCGCCCGGGCGGCCCGGGCGGCCTGGGCCCCGTCTTTCAGCAGGTGGTACGCCGTGAGCGCGAAGATCTTCGCGGTGGCGATGTAGGCCGTCTCCTCGTCGAAGAAGTCCACGTCTTTGGAGTGCAGATCCCCTGTCATCCCGCCGGTGGTGAAGTTCAGCACCGGCATGAGATAGCTGAGGTCGCCCACGTCGGTGGAACCGGTCCCGTGTGCGCCGTCCGCCACCCGTTCGATCGCCTCCGGCGGGAACACCAACCGAGCCGCCGCCTCGATCTCGGGGGCGGGCGGCGCGGCGACCACCGGCAGATAGCCGGGCGCCGTGAGGATCTCCACCTTCGCGCCGAGGGCCATGGCCCCCGCCTTGAAGCTCCGGTCCACCTTCCGGTCCGCGTCCAGAATGGCCTCCAGGTGTTTCCCGCGCACGAGGATCTCCACTGTGGCGTCCTGCGGGATCACGTTGACGAGCTCGCCGCCGCGCGTCAGGATCGGATGGACCCGGACGGTGTCCGCGTCCTGGAAGGTCTCGCGCTGGTAGGCCAGCGCGGTCAGGCCGAGGGAGGCGGCGTTCAGCGCGTTGATGCCCAGGTGCGGCGCGGCGGCGGCGTGCGCCCCGCGTCCGCGCAGCCGGATCACCTTGGACACAAAGCCGTTACTGGTCTCGCTGCCGATCTTGATCCCCTTCACGCCGGGGGCGGAGTGGTGGGTGACGGAGACCGTTATATCGTCGAACGCGCCGATGCGGATGAGCTCGCACTTCCCGCCGCCGTAGCGCAAAAGTCCCTGTTCCTTGAGGCCGTTTTTGAACTCGACCTCGCCGTACTCCTCCGCCGGCACGGCAAAGAACGCGACGCCGCCGCCGAGGTGCGCCGCCACGGCCGGGCTGCTCAGCGCGAAGGCGGCGCCCACGACCCCCGCGAGCTGCGCGTGGTGCCCGCAGGCATGGGCCGCGCCCGTCTGCGGGTCGGCGTGCGGGTGGTCCGGGGAGACCACCGCGTCCAGTTCCCCGATCAGGGCCACCGTCACATCGGAGGAGGCCCCCTCCGGCCGCAGGTCGGCCCTGACGCCGGTGATGGCAAGGCTCTCCCTCACCGCGAGGGCGCGGGCGCGAAACACCTCCGCCACCTTGGCCGCCGTCCGTTTCTCCTTGTACCCCAGCTCCGGGTGCCGGTAGACGTCGCGGGCAAACGCCAAAATTTCCTCCCGGTTCTCGTCAATCGCGCGCAGGATCTCCTGTTCCACACCCATGCCTCTTCCTCCGATCCCAGGGGCCCGCCACGGCCCCTGAATTTCCATATTTTGGTATATTGTAAATATCACATATATGTTTTGCTCTCGCTTGTTCTCCAGCATACCGCACGCCGGGGGATTTGTCAAGTTGTGTGTCAGTTGACACACAACTTGACAATTGAGAATTGAGAATGGAGAATTGAGAATTTTCCCCATCTATGCGGCGCAGCCGCTGACGGGGTGGGGTGGTTCCGCATCCAAAAACCGTCGTAGGGGGCGATGGCAATCGCCCCGCGTCGGGCCACCGCCCCGCGTCGGGCCACCGCCCCGCGTCCACCCCAAAAGGGCGGATTGCCATCCGCCCCTACGAAGATCCGCTTGCGAAATGCAAATTATTGTGATATAATACGCATAGA
>JAITDM010000132.1 GCA_031282535.1 Oscillospiraceae bacterium | reverse complement strand
CCAAGACCAAGGCGCCGACCAAGCGGGTGAATGTGTCGTAATCCGGCGGGCTTTGATACAGATGGTTCAAATGACAGGGGCGCGGCCGACCGGCTGCGCCCCTGATATAAAAATCGAGGGGATATCATTGCCAAGGGCTTGCCCTTGATGATATAATAAATCAAAACGACAGCGTGGGTTGCCCCTGCAACCCACAACCCAAATTCTCGTTTTTTGTCGCCGCTTCGCGGCGACAAGGTACAAATGAATCAAAACGACAGGTGTGAGAATATGAAACAGCTGTGCCACGACCTCGCCGCATGGGAGGCCTATCTGACCTCGCAGGCGGGCCTCACGGCGCTCGCGCTGCTCTACGGAGACGGCGCGCGCGACCAGGCGGCGCGGTACCTCGCCGCCGCGCGGCGGTATGTGGAAAGATTTGGAAATCATCCCTTTGCGTTCCTCTCCGCGCCGGGCCGGACGGAGCTCTCGGGCAACCACACGGACCACCAGCGCGGCCGCGTGCTGGCCGCGGCGGTGGCCCTGGACATTTTGGCTGTGGCCGCGCCCGCGGCGGATGGGCGGGTCCGGATGTTTGACAGCTACGGCGACATCGACATCAACGTGGACGACGCGGCGCCCCATCCGGAGGAGATCAACCGGACGGAGGCGCTGATCCGCGGCGTGGCCGTGGGGATGCGGAACCACGGGTACCGCGCGGGGGGGTTCGACGCGCATCTCACGTCGGACGTTCCCAAGGGGAGCGGGCTCTCCTCCTCGGCGGCCATCGAGGTGTTGTTTGGCACGATCATGAACCACTTTTACAACGGGGGCGGCATCGACGCCCCCCGGGTGGCGCAGATTGGCCAGTACGCGGAGAACGTCTATTTCGGCAAACCGTGCGGGCTGATGGACCAGATGTCGTCCTCGGTGGGCGGGATTGTCAGCATCGATTTCAAAGACACGGAAAACCCGCTGGTGCGGCGGCTCGCGTGCGACGGTTTTCCGCCGGCGTACATGCTGTGCATTGTCGACACGAGGGGGGACCACGCCGATCTGACGCAGGAGTACGCGGATATCCCCGGGGAGATGCGCGCCGTGGCCGCCTACTTTGGCAAGGAGGTGCTCCGCGACGTCGGTCAGGAGGCGTTTTACGGGGCGCTGCCCGCGCTGCGCGAGCGGGGGCCCCAGCGGGGCGTGCTGCGCGCGATCCATTTCTTTGGGGAAAACGAGCGCGTGGTACACCAGGCCAAGGCGCTGGAGGACGGCGACATGGAGACATACCGCACGCTGATGCTGGCGTCGGGCGATTCGTCGTTTAAGCTGCTGCAGAACATCTTCCCGGTGACGCACACGGGGGAGCGGAGCGTGGCCCTGGGGCTGGCGCTCTCGGAGCGGATGCTGGCGGACACCGGGGCGTGGCGCGTGCACGGCGGCGGGTTTGCCGGCACGATACAGGCGCTGGTACCGCGCGCGCAGGCGGCGGCGTTTACGGCGGAGATGACGCGCGTCTTTGGCGAGGGCTGCTGCTATCCGCTGACGGTGCGGCCGGTGGGCGGGCACTGTCTTGATTTTCAGTAAGGAGGAGACTATGAAACAGCAGGTATTGGTACTCGGGGGCGCCGGCTACATCGGTTCCCACACCGTCTATGCGCTGGTGGAGAGCGGCTATGACGTGATTGTCGCGGACAATCTGGAGACGGGGTACAGGCAGGCGGTGCACCCCAAGGCGGCCTTTTGGCAAGGCGACATCCGCGACAGGGCCTTTTTGGACGATTTGCTGTCGCGCAGCGACGTCGGCGCGGTGATCCATTTCGCGGCCAACTCGCTGGTGGGCGAGAGCATGACGAACCCGCTCAAGTATTACGACAACAATGTAAACGGCACGCGCATATTGCTCCAGAGTCTGGTGGCGCACGGTGTCAAACGGATTGTCTTCTCCTCCACCGCCGCCACGTATGGCGAGCCGGAGCGGGTGCCCATCCTCGAGAGCGACCCCACCCGTCCCACCAACACGTATGGGGAGACAAAGCTCTCGATGGAGAAGATGTTTCACTGGACGGAGGTGGCGCACGGGGTCCGCTATGTCTCTCTGCGCTACTTCAACGCCAGCGGCGCGCACGAGAGCGGGCAGATCGGCGAGGCGCACGACCCCGAGACGCACCTCGTGCCGCTGGTGTTACAGGCGGCCCTTGGGAAGCGCGCGCGCGTGGACATATACGGGGACGACTACGACACGCCCGACGGCACCTGCATCCGCGACTACATCCACGTCTGCGACCTGGCGCAGGCGCACATTTTGGCCATGGAGTACTTATTGGGGGACAACCCGAGCGACATCTTCAACCTGGGCAACGGCAACGGTTTCTCGGTGAAAGAGGTCATCCGCGCGGCGGAGCGCGTGGTAGGCCGGCCGATTCCCAGCGAGGTCGCCCCCCGCCGGGCGGGGGATCCGGCGCAGCTGGTCGCCTCCAGCGAGAAGATCCGGCGCGTGCTGGGCTGGGACCCGCGGCGCACCGACATCGACGGCATTGTGGCGTCCGCGTGGGCCTGGCACCAGGCGCATCCGGACGGGTTTGGAGGGGCATGATGGTCTACCGCGCGATCGACGCTCTCCTGCGCTATGCGAAACGGACCGGACTGATCGTCCCTTTTGAGGAGGTTTACGCCCGCAACCGCCTGTTGGAGCGGCTCGCGCTCTCCGCCTACGAGCCGGCCGCGGCAACGGACGGCGGCGGCGGCGCGCCGGAGGAGCCGCTGGAGCGGATCCTCGAGACGCTGACGGACCACGCGGTACGGCAGGGGCTTTTTGTGGACAGCGCCGCCGCGCGCGACCAATACGAGACGGCGCTGATGGAGATCCTGACGCCCCGTCCCGCCCAGGTGGTGGAGGCGTTTTACAGGGCCTATGCCCGGTCGCCCCGGGAGGCGACCGACTATTTTTACACCTTCAGCCAAGATGTGAACTACATCCGCCGCTACCGGACGGTGCTCGACCGCCGCTGGAAGACGCAGACGCCGTACGGCGCGATCGACATCACGATCAACCTGGCGAAGCCCGAGAAGGACCCTAAGGACATTGCGGCGGCGCGTTTACAGCCCCACGGCGGGTATCCCGCCTGCATGCTCTGCATGGAGAACGAGGGCTACGCCGGGCGCATCGACCATCCCGCGCGGCACAACCACCGCATCATTCCGATGGAGCTCTGCGGCGAGGCGTGGGGGCTGCAGTACTCGCCCTACATCTATTACCGGGAGCACTGCATTGTGTTGAATCAGGCGCACGTGCCGATGGTGATGAACCGCGGCACGTTTGAGAAGCTGCTGGGGTTTTTGGAGCAATTTCCCCATTACTTTGTCGGTTCCAACGCGGAGCTGCCGATTGTAGGCGGGAGCATTTTGAGTCACGAGCATTTTCAGGGCGGGCGCTACACCTTTGCGATGGCGCGGGCGCCCGTCGAGCGGCCCGCCGCCCTTGGCGGCGGCTTTGCGGACGTGGAGGCGGGCGTGGTCAAGTGGCCGATGAGTGTGATTCGCATTGCGCATGCGGACAAGCGGAAGCTGGTGGCGGCGGCGCTGCACATTTTGGCGGCGTGGCGCGGGTATTCGGACGAGTCGGCGGGGATCTTCGCCCACTCCGACGGCACGCCGCACAACACGGTGACGCCCATTGCGCGGATGCGTGGGGAAGCATTTGAGTTGGATCTCGTACTGCGCAACAACATCACGACGCCGGAGCATCCGCTGGGGGTATTTCATCCGCATGCGGAGTACCACAACATCAAGAAGGAGAACATTGGTCTCATTGAGGTGATGGGTCTGGCGGTATTGCCGGCGCGTCTGCTGGAGGAGATGGAGCGGCTGACGCAGGCGCTGATAGCCGGCGAGGATGTAGCATTTGTCGAGGGGATGCAAAAGCACGCCCACTGGGTAACGAGCTGGCGGGGGCGCCACCCCGCCATTGGGCCGGACAATGTGGACGGGATCATCCGGGACGAGATTGGCCGCACCTTCACCGCCATTTTGGAACAGGCCGGCGTCTTCAAGCGCGACGCCGCCGGCCAGGCGGCCTTCGACCGATTTCTCGCGGTGCTGTAGAGCGGCAGCGCACAGCGGGCGGCAGGATGCCGCCCGTACGTTTTGGAGGCGATGGGTATGAGGATAGAGTCGCTGGAGATACACAACTTCAAATCATTGCAAAATGTGCAGCTGACGAATCTGCCGGGAATGGCCGTGTTCGTCGGCCGCAACGGGGTTGGGAAGACCACGTTGTTTGATGTATTCGGCTTTCTGAAGGATGCGCTGATGGCCGATGTAAAAATCGCGCTGCAGGCCCGCGGAGGGTTTGAAGAAGTCGTCTCTCGTGGGCAAGCGGGAGAGATTTCATTTGTCGTCCAATTGCGTCCCAATAGAGACGAGTCGTTGATCACGTATGAGTTGTCAATAGGTTTGAACGAAAAAAAGGTTCCTGTTGTGAAAACCGAGATATTGACGTCTCATTGCGGAGGCGCTGAGAAACCGCTGTGTGTGCTCGAATTTCACGAGGGGAGAGGGTTTGCGGTTGAGGGCGAACTCGCCGATTGTGCTTCCGCCAAAGAGGCGGACCTGCGTCCTTCACGGACATTGAACTCGCCTTATATTTTGGCGGTGAAAGCGCTGGGCAATATGGCCGATTTTGTCGTCGTGTCGAAGTTTTGCCGGCTCATTGAGGATTGGTTTGTATCCGATTTTCACATAGACGCCGCCCGTGAGATACGAAAAGTGGAATTGGCACAGCATCTGTCACATACGGGAAACAATCTGGCCTCATTTGCGCAATATATGCTTGAGAGCTATCCCGATCGCTTCG
>JAITDM010000101.1 GCA_031282535.1 Oscillospiraceae bacterium | reverse complement strand
GGGATCTTGTGAAAATATGCCGGAAAAAGACCCGGCGCGGCGCCGAGTATGTGGCCTTTGGAGAGGCAAATTTGTACATCCCATAGGGGAACTTTTTCGCCAAACGCGCGTCTAAACTCGTATGCCCGGCGTCTGTCCGGAACTGTCACTTTTTGTTACCGGATTGTTGCCACTTGTTCTTGTACTGAGGTGAATCGCGGTATACAATGGGTGAGGATGGATAAGGGCCGGCCTCGCTGCGGAGGAGGGGCGGCTTTGTCCGTCTGTGTGGAGGAAAATTCCGCGTTTGCGGGCGCCCCCCCGTGGGGGGAACCGATGTGTAGGAGGGAAATGTCGTGCCGGAAAGCGAAAATACTATATTGACAGACAGCGCGGCGCCGGCCGGGGATGAACAGAACCGGACGGCTTCGGAACAGATAACCGCCCCGCGGGAACAGTCGCCCCCGCGGGAACAGCCGCCAGGGCCGCCGGGACCGCCGGGGCCGGGGAATCCGGGGCGGTCCGCCCGGAACCGGAGGCGCCGCAAGAAAATCATCAAAACGACCGTCGGCATCGCCGCGGCGCTGCTCGTCCTGGGCGGCATCGCCTACGGCATGTACCAGCTGTTCTTCATCGAACCGCCGGTCTCCTACGCAACGGAGTTCATCTACACAGGCATGCTGGAGACCAGCGTCAGCGGCTGGGGCAACATACGGCCCGTCGAGTCATCCGACATCGCGGTGCAGAGCCGGGGGCGCGTGCTGGAGAGCTTCTTCGCCGCCGGCGATATGGTGCAGGAGGGCGACCTGCTCTTTACATTGGACTCGGAAACCCTGGACGCCGAAATCGCCGAGGTCCAAAGAAAAATCGACGGCCTGAACGAAGACCTGACGGCCATCCAGGGCGACCGGCAGGAGCTGATGAACAATTTGGAGCTGAAAGCGCCCTTCGCCGGCCAGCTCATCGAAGCCGAAACGCTGAAGATAGGGGACACGGTGGCCGTCGGTACCAGGGTGGGCACAATGGTCGACAACCGGACGCTCTCGCTCTCGCTCTATTTCAGCTACGCCTACGAGGACCTCGTCCACACCGGCATGGCGGCCCGCGTGTCGGTCCCCGCCTATATGTCGGTGGTCGAGGGCACGGTCACGCAGATCAACAAAGTGCGGCGCGTGTCGCCGGAAGGCGTCGTGACCTTTGAAGTCGTCATCGACGTGCCAAACCCCGGCTCGCTCGCCGACGGCATGGACGCCGGCGCCTCCCTCCAGTCGGGCGGCGAGGAGATCCTCCCGAGCGAAGCGGGCAAACTGGCCTACAAACGCACCGAGGACCTGATCATCAAAGCCCCCGGCGTGCTCCAAACGGTGAACCTCGTGAATTACCTCGACTACCGGGCCGGCGAGACGCTGTGCCGCATCGAATATAAACAGGACAACGCCGAGGCCGAGACCATCGAAAAACAGATCCAGGACCTCGAAAAAGAAATCGCAACCAAGAGTGAGGGGTACAAAAACCTCCAGGTCACGGCCCCCATCGAAGGCACCGTCATGTACAACAACCTGATCCCCGGAACCGTCGTGGAACCGGGACTGGCCGTCGTCTCCATCGCGCAGCTCCAGAAGATGATGGTCGAGGCCCAGGTGGACGAGCGGGACGTGGGCAAGGTGCAGCCCGGTATGCCGGTGGAGATCACCGTCTGGGGCCCGAACGGCCAGAGCTCCATGGTCGGCGTCGTCAAAACAGTCAGCATGCAGGCCGGGACGGACCAGGCCGGTATGGGGTCCGGCTACTTCCCCGCCATCTTCGAGATCGACAACTACGAAGGCTCGCTGATGAGCGGCATGGGCGTCGACTACCGCCTGATCGTCGAGCGGAAGACGGACATCTTGGTCGCGCCGGTCATCGCGGTCAAGAATACGGAACAGGGCACCTGCGTCTTCGTCAAAGCCGACGCGCCGCCGGAAAACGCCATCGAACTGGAGGGGAATATCGTGCCGCCCGGCTTCTACGCCGTGCCCGTCACCTGCGGCATCGGCAACGAAAACGGCATCGAGATCATCTCCGGCGTCGCGGACGGGACAGAGGTGTTCACGCAGATCACCCCCTACGACGAGAACAACCAAAACGGGATGGACGGCGGGGTGGTGTTCTATGGCTGAGCCGCTGATTGACGTCCGGGAGGTCTATAAGATCTACCACGAGGGCTTCGAAAACGAGGTGCGGGCGCTGGACGGCGTCAACTTGCGGATCGGCCGCGGCGAATACGTCGCGATCGTGGGCGCCTCGGGCTCGGGGAAATCCACCCTCATGAACATATTGGGCTGCCTCGACCAGCCCACCTACGGCGACTACCACCTGGACGGTCTCCTGGTCTCGGACCTGCCGGACCGGAAGCTCGCCCGCATCCGCAACCGGGAGATCGGCTTCATCTTCCAGGGGTTCAACCTGCTCGGCGGCCTCACGGCGCTCGAAAACGTCGAGCTGCCCCTCGTCTACCAGGGCGTGCGCGGCGAGCGGCGGCGGAATATGGCCGAGGAGGCGCTCCACCGCGTGGGGCTCGAACACCGCATGCGGCACAAGCCGGGCGAGATGTCGGGCGGCCAGCAGCAGCGCGTCGCCATCGCCCGGGCCATCGCCGCCAAGCCCGCCATCCTCATGGCCGACGAGCCGACCGGCAACCTGGACTCCCGCACCGGCGAACACGTCATCTCAATCTTAAACGGCCTGCACCGCGAGGGCGTCACCATCTTGCTCATCACACACGACAACAACGTGGCGCGGGTGGCCCGCCGGCGCGTCGGGATCATGGACGGACGCATCACGCGGGACGAAGCCGTGGGCGGAGAGGAGGCGATCGGATGAAATTCGTACAGTCCTTTAAAATGGCGTTCAAATCCATCCTGGCCAAGAAGGGGCGCGCCGTCCTGACCATGGTGAGCATCTTCATCGGCGTCGCCGCCGTCATCATCATGGTGTCGCTCCAGCAGGCACAGACCGACTACTGGATGGAATACATGCGCAACATGGGCACAAACCGCATCCAGGTCTACGCCAGCATGTGGGGCGGCAAGGACTTCACAAAACAGCTCTACAACTTCTGCCTCGGCATGACGGACCTCGTCGAGGGCGTGACGCCGAGCCAGACGCTCTGGGGCGCCCAGGCGCGCTACGGCGCGAAGGGTATGAACGCAAACGTCTACTTCGGTTCCGAGCAGTACGGCGTCTGTACGAACTCCACCGTCACGGACGGGCGGGACCTCGCCTACATGGACGTCGAGAAGATGAACCGGGTGTGCGTCGTCGGCTCGGCCGTCAAAGACAAGCTCTTCGACTACCAGGACCCCGTCGGCGCGCGCATCACGATCAACAACCAGAGCTTCACGGTGGTCGGCGTGTACAAGCAGAAGTTCGACGGCTCCGAATATTCCGAGGACAACATCATCCTGGTGCCCTACTCGCAGAACCGGCTGCTGGCGCGGGACACGCGCATGGAGCAGTTCGTCGTCAAGGCCAAGGACGCCGCCGCCACCGACAAGGCCATCGACCGGCTCAAGATCTACCTGATGGCGATGTACCGGGACCGCCCCTACGCCGGGTACGACGTCTACAGCCTGAACCAGTCCATCGAGGAGGGCAACCAGCAGGAGCGGCAGAACATGCTGATGTTCGGCGGCATCGCGGCCATCTCGCTGCTGGTCGGCGGCATCGGCATCATGAACATCATGCTCGTCACCGTGACCGAGCGCACCCGGGAGATCGGCGTGCGCAAGGCCATCGGCGCCGAGCGGCGGAGCATCATCGCGCAGTTTCTCATCGAGTCGTCCCTGGTGTCGGCGCTGGGCGGGGCGCTGGGCGTGGTCCTCGGCATTCTGGGGACCCTCGTCTGGATCAAGATCAGCCAGAACAAGATCTTTTACCCCTCGCCGTTCATCATGCTGCTGGCCTTCGGCGTCTCCGTGGCCCTCGGCGTCGTCTTCGGCCTGTACCCGGCCGCCAAAGCCTCCAGATTGCAACCCGTAGACGCATTGCGGAATGAATGATGTTTTTGAGAAACATCGGCCAGACTGCAACCCGTAGACGCACCCCGTAACAAATAACGGGAGGGAAACATCTCAGATGTTTCCCTCCCGGCGGACGCACCCCGCTGCGCGTGGCCTCCCTTTCGTACCCTGCCGCCGCGAAGCGGCAGCAAAAAACAAGAGTTTGGGGTGAGGGTTGCAGATGCAACCCACGTTAGGAGACGCGGATGTGCCCCCGTTTATATAAAAACCTGCTCCCATAATATGTGAGAGGCAGGAGAGCGAGGATGACAAAGCCGCGGAAAGAGGACATGAGCACCCCGCGGCCCGGTTGGCCCAGGAGGGCGTCGAGACCCAGCAGACGGCTGAGCTCCCGGTCGAACCGCGCGATCAGCAGCGTGAGGACGGCGGGCGGAAGCAGGCCCTTCCAGCGGCCCGCCGCGCGCAGGCCGCCGCCGAGGGACCCGCCCAGCGCGCCGGCGGCCAGGGCCCCAAACAGCGCGGGCAGTACGTTGGCCGAGACGGTCTGCACCGCGGGCTGCGTCAAAACGGGCTGCAGCGGCGCGAACAGCGCCGCGCAGACCACCACCAGACCCATGACGAGGAGTGACGACACGCCGACCGCCAGGGAGGTGATCACGTCGGCGTCCTCGGTGCCAGCCTCCACGTGCAGCTGCTTCAGCGCGTTCTCGGCCACCGGCAGCTTGACGTTGAGGATCTCCCCCGTGATGAAGGAGAGATAGACGGAGCTGCCGAGAACAGGCGTGTAATAGAGAACCTCGGAGACACTCGAGGGGACAAAGATCATCAGCAGAGGCAGCGCGGTCTGAAAGACCTGCCCGAAGGACGGCAGACAGTCAAACCGAAGCCCCAGCAGGGTGGGGATGCCCAGCATGATCAGCAGGGCGCCCGCCGTGCCCCAGCGCCCCAGCCTGTGCATGGCCTGTAAATGCTGCGTTGCGGGTGCGTGTTCCGCGGTGTGCGGGGAGGAGGGTTGTTCCGGCGTACGCATGTGGGCCTCCTTTCCCGGCCGGAATGTTTCGGCCGCGCGGTGTGTTGGTTGGTGGAGGACGTCTGCGTTTTTACGGCAGCAGCGCGGTCCAGAGGAGTGACGACGCCATGGCCGCCAGCATGCAGAAGACGGGCGCGAACTCCGGGAGCCAGGCGGGCAGCCGGCCGCTCCGGCCGGCGCGGCGCAGCACCGCGGACAGCGCCGCGCTGGTGAGCAGGGTCAGCAGGGGGACGGAGAGGGCGAGCAGGAGCGGGACGATCATGACGAGGAAGATCGTGGCGATGAACGCGCCGGCGCCGAGCGCGCCCCAGTGCGGGTCGCGCCGCCGCAGATTCAGCGTGCCCCGCTGGATGCGCGGCGCGAGCAGAACGGCGCAGACCATGCCGCCCATAATCCCGACGGTCATGACATACATGACGAGGACAAACGCCTCCGCCGACGCCTCGGCCGCCCCCGAGGCGCAGACCGTCCCGAGGGCCATCTGGGCGGCCATCAGTTCGTAGACCGTGTTGCCGACGATGGACAGCCGCCACCAGGAGAGCGGGACGCCCAGCAGCGGGGCCAGGCTGAAAAACCCGACCACCACGGCGGCGGCGGGGAGCAGCGTACACGAGAGCGCGCCCTTGACGACGCGCCGGAGCTGTGCCCGCGTGTACCCGATGCGCAGCGCGCGCCGCCAGGACCGGCGGAGAGACAGCGCGGTGAAGGCGGTGATGTATAGGACGCCGGCCGCGACAAGCAGGTAGGTCA
>JAITDM010000082.1 GCA_031282535.1 Oscillospiraceae bacterium | reverse complement strand
GGAAGCGCCGCCAGACTGTCGGAGAGCTTGCGCAGCAGGGAGTCCAATTTGTCCAGCCGCGCCCGTTCGGCCTCCACCACGGCCGCCGGGGCCTTGGCCACAAACCCCTTGTTGGCCAGTTTGGCGGAGAGCTTGGTCCGCTCGGCCTCGGCCGTCCGTCTCTCCTTCTCCAACCGGGCGCGTTCGTCGGCCACGCGGACCAGTTCCGCGAGCGGCAGATAGAGCTGCGCGCTGTCCGTCACAAGGGCCACCAGGCCGCTCATATCCTCCGGCGGCGTCTCGCGGATCTCCACCTCCGAACACCCGGCCAGCTTCATCAGGGACGCCCGCCCCTCCTCAAAGGCCGCCCGGTGCGTCGTGACCACGAGGAGCCGCGCCTTCTTGGCCGGCGGCACGCGCATCTCCGCCCGGCGGGCGCGCACGGCGCCGATGGCGGCCATCACCCGCTCCATGTCGGCTTCCTCGATGGGAAAGTTCAATCTCTCGTCCGGCTGCGGCCACGCGGCCACCACCAGCGCCGGCCCCTCGTGCGGCAGCGCCTGCCAGATCTCCTCTGTGATAAACGGCATGAACGGGTGGAGCAGCTTCAGCGCGCCGGTGAGCACAGACACCAGCACCTGTTCGGCGGAGGAGCGCCGCGCGTCGTCGTTCCCCTGCAGGCGGGGCTTGACCAGCTCGATGTACCAGTCGCAGAGGTCGTCCCACAAAAAGTCGTAGAGCTTCTGCGCGGCCACGCCGAGCTCGTAGCTTTCGATGTTTTCCGTCACGTCGGGCACGAGACGGTTGAGCTTCGAGAGGATCCATTTGTCCTCCAGCGCCAGTTCTTCCGGCAGTTCCCAGGTGTCCACGTGGAGGTTCATGAGGACAAACCGGGCGGCGTTCCAGAGCTTGTTGCCAAAATTGCGCATGGCCTCGCAGCGCTCGTGATAGAAGCGCATGTCGCTGCCGGGCGCGTTGCCGGTGACCATCGTAAACCGCAGCGCGTCGGCGCCGTAGGTGTCGATGATCTCCACCGGGTCGATGCCGTTGCCGAGCGACTTGGACATCTTCCGGCCCTGGTCGTCGCGCACGATGCCGTGGATGTAGGCCGTGTGGAACGGCACGTCCCCCATGTGTTCGAGCCCCGAAAAAATCATCCTGGCCACCCAAAAGAAGATGATCTCATAGCCCGGCGTGACGACGGTGGTGGGGTAGAAATATTTGAGATCCGGCGTCTCGTCCGGCCAGCCGAACACCGAGAAGGGCCACAGCGCCGAGGAAAACCAGGTGTCCAGCACGTCCTCATCCTGTCGGATGTGCGCGCTGCGGCAGGCCTCGCAGGCCGTCGGGTCCTCACGGGCGACCGTCACATGGCCGCAGTCGTCGCAGTAAAACGCGGGGATGCGGTGCCCCCACCAGAGCTGGCGTGAGATGCACCAATCGCGCACGTGTTCCATCCAATTGAGATAGGTCTTGGCAAAGCGCTCCGGGACGAATTTCATGCGTCCGTCGCGCACGACGTCGATGGCGGGTCCCGCCAGCGGCTCCATCTTGACAAACCACTGCGAGGAGATGATCGGCTCCACCAGCGTGCCGCAGCGGTAGCAGGCGCCCACGTTGTGGTCGTGGTCCTCCGTACCCGCCAAAAAGCCGCCGGCCTCGAGGTCGCGCAGCACGGCCTCGCGGGCCTCCTCGCGCGTCAGCCCCCTGTACCGGCCGCCGTTTTCGTTGATGCGGGCGGCGCCGTCCATCACGAGCACATGTTCGAGGCCGTGCCGGGCGGCCACCTCGAAGTCGTTGGGGTCGTGGCAGGGCGTGATTTTGACGCATCCGGTGCCGAAGGCCGGGTCCACGTAGCTGTCCGCCACGATGGGGATGACGCGGTCCACGAGCGGTAGCACGCAGGTCCCGCCCACCAGGTGGCGGTAGCGCGCGTCCTCCGGGTGCACGGCGACGGCCGTGTCGCCCAGCATCGTCTCGGGGCGCGTCGTGGCCACGACGAGGACCTCGTCCGAACCGGAGACCCGATAGCGGATGTGCCACAGATGTCCGCGCTGCGCGCGGTACTCCACCTCGGCGTCCGAGAGCGCCGTCGTACAATGGGGGCACCAGTTGATGATGCGGCTGCCCTTGTAGATAAGCCCCTTTTCGTAGAGACGCACGAAGACCTCCCGCACGGCGCGGGAACAGCCCTCGTCCATCGTAAAGCGCTCGCGCGCCCAGTCGCAGGAGGACCCCAGCGTCTTGAGCTGCTCGATGATGCGGCCGCCGTGGAGGTGTTTCCATTCCCACACGAGCTCGACAAACGCCTCGCGCCCCAGGTCGTGGCGGGTCTTGCCCTCTTTGCGCAAATTTTCCTCCACCTTGATCTGCGTGGCGATGCCCGCATGGTCCGTCCCCGGCACCCAGACGGCGCTGTACCCCTGCATGCGCTTTACACGCACCAATATATCCTGAATCGTGTTGTCAAATGCATGGCCCAGATGGAGCTGCCCGGTGACATTCGGCGGCGGGATCACAATGGAAAACGACCGCTTGGTCCAGTCCACCTCCGAGTGGAAATAATTACCATCCAGCCACATCTGGTAGATGCGGGGTTCCACGCCTTTGGGATCGTATGTCTTTGGCAGTTGAGCGGGCATCTTTCCATTCTCCTCTCCAACATGAGGTATTACACTGTTTTTAACTATACCACACACAGCCATAACCTGCAAGCGGCGGAAAGCGCCCGGCGGGATTTCCCGCCGGGCGTAAAAAACAGACCCGCGCGCCGCGCCATAGGGCCGCTTACCGGACCGTCCAAATGCGTTCAGGCACAGCGGAACGGCGTCAAATGGGGCGCCCCGCGTCCGGGCCGGGCCGCCTGCCCGGGGGCAGGTACGGCCGCGTTGCGGACGCGCTGACGGCCACGGTAAACAGGTTGTGCAGCAGCGCGCAGACATTTGGCGGAATCAGCCCGAACAAACCGCCGAGCAGCACGGCGGTGTTGAAGCCGGCAATGGCCCGATACTGCCGGTGGATGCGCACCAGCAGCGTCCGCCCCAAGATCCGGAGCTCCGCCAGCTGCCGCAGGTCCGAACGTGTGAGCACACAGTCCGCCACATCCTGCGCCAGGTCGGACGCGTCGCGCATGGAGATCGAGGCGTCGGCGCGGGCCAGGGCCGGGGAGTCGTTGATGCCGTCCCCCACCATGACCACCGTATCCCCGCGTGCGCGCAGCATGTCGATCGTGTCCGCCTTGTCCTCCGGCAGCACCTGCGCGCGGAAGTCGTCAATCCCGAGGAGCACCGCCGCTTTGCGCGCCGCCGCCTCGCCGTCGCCGGTCATCATCAGCACCCGTTGCACGCCCAGGGCCCGCAGGGCCGCGACGGCCTCCGCCGCCTCCGGCCGGGGCGGATCGGTGATCGCGATACAGCCCGCCAACGCCCCGTCCACGGCCAGGAAAATCGCGGAGTCGCACGCGCTCTCCAGCGCCGCGCGCTCCGCCTCCGTCAGCGGGACGCCCTCGTCCTCGAAGATGAAGTGGCGGCTGCCGATGACGGCGCGCTTTCCGTGGATGAACGTGGACACGCCGTGCGCCGCGATGTACTCGACCTCCGCGTGTTCCTCCTCGTGGTGCAGATCTTCCGCTTTGGCGGCGTTCACAATCGCGCGGGCGACGCTGTGCGGAAAATGCTCCTCCATGCAGGCGGCCAGACGCAGCACCTCCTCGCGGGTCCGCGCCCCAAACGGGGTCACGCCGCTCACGCGCGGCGCGGCGATGGTCAGTGTCCCTGTCTTGTCAAACACAAAGGTGTCCGCCTCGGCGACGACCTCCAAAAACCGGCCTCCCTTGACCAGCACCCCCAGCTCGGACGCCTCGCGCATTGCGGAGAGCACCGCCACCGGCGTCGCCAACTTGACGGCGCAGGAGTAGTCCACCAGAAGAACGGACAGGGCCTTCGTCAGGTTGCGCGTGGCGAGCAGCACGAGCCCGGAGAGCAGAAAGCTGAACGGCACAAGCCGGTCGGCCAATTGCTCCGCCCGGCCCTGCACGGCCGCTTTGCGCCCCTCCGCCTGTTCGATGATCTGCACAATCCGGCTGACGCGGGTGTCGCCTTCCCACGCGCGGGCCTCCACGGTCAGGCGGCCCTCCACCAGCGACGTCCCGGCAAACACCGTGTCGCCCTGTTTTTTAAACACGCCCTGCGCCTCGCCGGTCATCGACGACTCGTTGACCACGGCCTCGCCGCTCAGCACCTCGCCGTCGACCGGGACGACGCTTCCGGCGCGCACCACCACATGGTCCCCGATGCCGAGGTCCCGCGAAGAGATCCGCCGCGGCGTTCCCGCCTCTTCGATCCAGACCATGTCGGTGTTGAGCTGCAAGCTCTCCAGCAAAATGCCGCGGGTCTTTTGCAGCGTGTGCGCCTCCAGCAGTTCCGAGAGCCGCAGCAAAAACATGATCGAGGAGGCGGCGCCAAAGTCCCGCAGGACCATCGCCCCGCCGATGGCGGCGGCGTCCAGCACGTCCACGTTCAGGCGGCCGGCGCGCAGCACGGCGGCCCCGCGCCGCAAAAAGCGCAGAGACCGCCACACGGTGAGACAGGTGCGAAGCGGCACAGGCAGCAAGCGGCGCACGCACTGCCGGACGACCAGCCGCGTAAGCGCCTTGCGAAACACCCCGTCCGCCCGGTCCTCTCCCGCAGGCAGCGCCGCCGGGGCGGCGGGGAGACGCAACGCATCCAGCGCGCGCAGCACATCCGTCCGCGCGCGCGCCGTATAAACAATCAGAAGACTGCCGGTGAGGTGCCCCGCGCGCGCAGAGAGTACGCCGCGGGTTTTGGCCAATGTCTCCTCCAGCGCACACCCCTGCGCCTCCGAAAAGGCATACCGGCCAAACCGGACGCGCAGACGCCCCGGAATGTCGCTGGCCACTGTATAGGTCATGCGGTCAGGCCTCCGCGGAGGGTGTCCGCCGCTGCGTGGCCTCGGCGTATATGTCCTGCGCCTCCTCCTGGATGGACGCCAGCGCCGTCTGCGCGTTGTCGCGCAGCTTGAGCCCCTGCACCACAAGATTGACAGCCGCCCGCCGCGTCGCCTTGCTCTTCACCACCAGCGGCAGGACCAGCCCGGCCGCCACCCCCACGGCAAACGTGCATGTCTTTTTGTTCAAAAGCGTCGTCAGCAAATTCATCTCACTGCCTCCACATCCGCAGACGCGACGCGCCCGCATTTTTTAATTTCCAATTTTTTCCAATCTTGCCTCGGCGCACATCTGGTCACGCCGCGTCCGCCGAGGAAGATGAGACTACCTTTATCATATACGTTTTGGGGCCGCAAGGCAAGAGAATTCTTTTCGAAAGGCCGCCAGGCGTCTTGAAAACACCTGGCGGCCTCCCGATGGGCGAGCGGGGACCGCTCATCCGCGTCTCATGTTGCTATCTGCTGATCTCTTTGGGCACTCTTATTGGCGTTTGGGGTTTCAACGTCTTACTTCCAAGCTGAAACCTCGATGGAATGGATCGAAGCCCAGGCACCGCTGTCGTTGGTACCCGTAATCTGAATCACGATATAGCGCGCCATTCCGCTCAAAGCGGCAGCCGTGTAACCGACCGCCGTGTTATCGCTTTTGTCGGCGAGCAGGAAATACTCGCTGTCGGCGGAGAAATCCTTGGTCGTCGCGTAGGGCGTACTCCAATTGGTGATCGGCGTCGAACGCCCCCACACCTTGTATTGGTAATACGTGCTTGCTGTTCTGGCTTCGAAATACAGATTAAGCGCCTCCAATCTGCATTCGGAACCGAGGTCAACTTCTATCCATCTTGGATACCCGCTCGCTGTGGTACACCATCTGGTGCCGGTCCGATTCCCGTCTACCGCATTTGTGACTGGATTCGCGGTTTCGGCATTTGTGCTTCTGGCAGGTGCGTTCAGCGCGAGATTGTCGTAACGCGTGCCGAACAGCTCAGTGAAAGCACACAGCGGGATATAGTCCGTCGCGTCCCATAAAAATGCCCTGTACACGCTGTCAGCGTCGAATGGGATGCCGTCGATGCCGACGGTGCTGCGAGAGAGCGGCGCCACATCCAACGATTCCGACCAAACCTGGACAAGCCGGTCGCCGGCGTACTGAGCGATCAACGCAATGGCGCTCTCCTCTTCGGACGTCATGTTGATCACCGAGAAGTCCGCTATGACAAAGCCGCTTTCGGTTTTTACCGACGCTTGCGCGGTAATCGCATCTTTCTCGACGACATCCACACGGAACGTCCTGGATATCGGAGCCGAACCGTCGTAGGAGATCACACCGATCACGGTTACGGTCGTGTTGAGCGTGTAAGTCGCCTGACCCCACGCGACACTGGCCATGACCGTCTGACCCGTCTCCAGGACGACCTCGACCTGCCTCGGAAGCAACGACTCGCCGTCTTCCGGCGTCGTCTCAAGCGTCGTGGTCTGAGACGGAGACAGACCCGCAATGACCGGCGGATCGACCAGCACCGTTACGGAATACTCCTTGGAACTCAGGCCGTTGGCCGATGTCACGGTGTATGTGACGGGTGTTCCGGGTATGAACGTCACAGGACTCGCCGGCGCGTATGACGCACCGATGCTCGTTCTGACAACAGGCGACACATCTGCCACAACGGTTCCGTAGGGCAGCGCCAGCGTCAGCACGATGTTTGTGCCGTTGATAACGCCTTCGCGGGAATCTATGGCGAAGCTTGTGATTTCACAGTCTGTACCAGGGTCGGCCGTGACGGCGACAGTGTACTGGCTCACGGTGTCGCCGTTTCTGACGATGTATGTCTTCGGCGCGGAGAAATCCAGCGCTCCAGCCGGCTCATAGCTCTCGCCGATAAAACGAACCGTCGGACTGAGTGATGTCACGTCGGTGCCGTATGGGACGGTGACATTGATCGTGCGCGCCAGCTGGTTGATCAACACGATCTCATCCTCAACCGTTGGGAAATCGAACGCGGTGATCGCCGGCTGACCCGTCAACAACACGTGCGGCGCAATCGTCGTGTCCGCTGTGATATTGCTCACAATGATCTGGTTTCCGACGACTTCGGCGGTCGCTCCGTTCGTGGCGTCCACGTCGATAATCTCGTAACCGTCTTCGAGCGCGATGTTGAAGAAGAGGCGGTCGCCCGATGCGACGGCCGCTGTCGCGCCGCTCGCGAACGGCGCGGAATAGGACACCACGCCTTCGGCGGGCTTGACGAGCGCCACGGTGTACGACGGCGTCGCGACGTTCTCCTCCAGCATGGCGAAGGACACCATGGGCTGATTGCCGCTGCAGAATATGCCGACGCGGATCTGCGACTCGGTCGGCGTCACGGAGAACGTCCTGACCGCACTCGTGGTATTCGCGGTATTTGAGCCTTGGGAGACGCCCGTAGACGCGTTATAGGGGGGCGCGCCTAAGGCGCCGGTCACCGCCGTCGTGGACGACCAAGTGGTAAGCACCCGGCTCGCCCATGGATTGTAGTAGCCCAAGTACACAGTATAGCTTGTGTCGTTGGTGAGGCCCGCAAAGTTGAACCCGATCTTTGAGTTGTTGGACGTCGTGTACAGCAGACTGGTAAAAAGACCGGTAGAGGTCGATACTCCTGTGGCGCTGGTGCTGACCGTCGTCCCGTTGCCGCTGGTGGCGTACCAGCCCGAGTTTACCCCTGTCGTCACGTTTGCCGGCCACGCCGACGTATTGCCCATCGTCCAGCCGTCTTTCTCCACGAGGGCCTTTATGTTCGCCCATGTCGCCGACGTGTCGCCCGGGTCGTAGAAGTACTTCAGGGAACGCGGGACGACGACGACGGGCACCGGCACGGTCGTCGTCGCGCCGCTGGGCAGTGTGGCGACCGCCGTTAACGTTGTGCCGAGCAGGTTGACCGTATTAAGGTTCGGGTTATTGTAGGACAGATATACCTTGCCGTAGTACTTCGTCGAGTTTATCGTCGGGTTAATCAGGATGTTTGGCAGGTCGCCGGGCATCCCCTTCCGGACGTAGTAGACTGGCGCGAGATTGACCGGCTCCTGCGATTCATCCGAGTAGAATTTCGCGTCTGCCCAGTTGCCGATAAACAACTCGGGGTCGGCGTCGCCGGAAGGCGTCAGCTCGATACTGAACTGCTTAACGCCCGTGACGTCCAAGTCGATCAGCGGCGACATGTCGTAGCAGTCCAGCGGTTGGCTCGTATAGGCGAGCTTGCCGTCGAGGTAAACCTTGAATATCACCGAGCCTTCCGCGTAACGCCCGTAGTCTTCGCCCAGCGAGATCAGCGAGGTGAAGCGGACGAAGCCTATATCCGCGATGTTATACGTCGCGGTCATCGGCGCGCGCGTCGCCAGACCCTTGTCGTATGTGGGGGACGCGCCGTTTACGTCGTTGCGGGCTACCAGCGTTTCACCTGTGACAATCGTTTTGTCTTTCGTCGGCGCGGTGCCCGTGAACGACGACCAGTCGATGTCGCTCAAATAGACGACGTACTGCACATGCACATACGCGGTGGCGGCCAACGTCGTCGAGCCGAGTATGGAACCCGTCACGGTGAATCTGCCCGGCCCCGAAACAAGCGTCGCCGGCGGATCCCACGTGACGGGGACGACGTCTTGCGTGCCGTCCTTGAAGTGTACCGTCACGCCGTCAGGGAATGTGGGCATTCTCCCGACGACGGCTTCGAGATTGACCGGCTCGGCGTAATCAAACTCCTTCACGGCCACGCGCGCCGTGACAGTGATCGTGCCGAGCGAGCCGACCACGTTGAACGTGCTGCCGGCCGCGGCGTACAGCGACGGATCGACGGCGGGCCACACGACCTCCGCCGCGCCCACCGTGCCGTCCGAATAGTGAATCGTGACAAAGACCGGCAGCGGCGGCGCGAGCGTTGGCAGCGTGTTTACGTCAATGTCCGCGACGGCGCCGATGGGCTTGACGTGGACGACGCATTCCGCCACGCCGAGGTCGCCCGCCAGATGGCCGTAAGCGATATAGTCGCCCGCTGTGGTAATATCGACTTCGTCCAGCGCCCACTCCTCAACGGCCGTCTCGATGAGCAGGCCGCTGCTGTAGGTGACGCGGATAGATTTTGGCATCACCGGCCGTATGCCGACGCCCGTCGTCACTTCCGCGCCGTCGGTGGAGATAACGTCGGTGCCGTCAACGGACGCGCCCGTGACGGAGCCGATTGTCACGACGTTGGACGCGACGGTTCCGCTGTCCGCCGCGTATGTCGCGGTGACGGTTATGTCGCTCACGCTGCCCTTCGTCGGGCGGACGATGGCGAGCGCCTTGCCCGAGAAGGCGTTGCGGCTGTTTACGCCGCGGCGCGCTTCGGTGGAAGTGGGGTCGCCGCTGTCGAGAGCGAGGATCTCGCCGCCCGATACGCTGAACGTCACTTTGCCCGCCGCGTCGGGAAGCTTGTTTCCGGCGGACTCGACGATGGTCGCCTCGACGTAGGCGATGTCTGTGCCGTCGTTGCCGATGAAAGCGCGGTCCGCCGAAAGCCGGACGCTCGCGGCCGCGCCCGCCGTATAAACGACGTCCTCGATGATTTTCTTGCCGCTCGCGTCATAGCCAACAGCCTTGAGCGTGCCCGCTTGGAACGGGAACCTGCCGCACTCTATGTAAGCGGGGCTTGACGTATATACGTCCCAGTCCTTCTTGGAGTAGATAACGGTGCCGTTGAGGTAGATCTCCACGGTCGGCATGTTCGTGTACAGAATGATCGGTATCTGCTGCCCCTGCGTCCAGTTCCAGTTCTGCGGGAGCAGGTGCAGCACCGGCTCGGTCGTCCAGTTGCTCTTGTAGAAGTAGAAAATGTCCTTCTCGAAGCCGGCTGTGTCGATAGAGCCATAGTACGAGCTCACCGCATAGTTTTCCATATTCTGCGGCTCGCCGAGGTACGCGTGCCCCGTCCAGACAAACTCGCCCGCGACATAATCAGGGCGGTGGTTGACCAGGGAGACCGACGCAAGCTCGAAGTGCGTTCCGAACGGATATTCGGAATACTGACGATCGGTGGTCGTGCTCTCGTTTGAGCCGTATGAGTCGATGTGGTACACGCCGCGCGAGAACCAGGAGGACGACGTCTCCGAACCGAAGATGACCGAGTTCGGATAGGCGGCGTGGTTGGTGGCGTATTGGGTCGTCTTATAGTTAAAGCCGTAAATATCCGAAATGGGTATGAGGTTCCTTTGGGTCTCGTACGTGCCCGACCATGACGGCGGGGCGGCGGCCACGGGGCGGGTCGTGTCGATTTCCCGCACCCACTCGCGAATCTGGTTATACAGCGGGATACCGCTGGCGGTGCCGTACTGGTCAATCTCATTGCCGGCGCTCCAGGAAAAGATAGACGGCGCGTTTTTGTCGCGGTCAACCATCGCCTTCATTTCGCGCTCCGCGTTGGAGATGAGGTCGGGCCTGTTCCAGGTGATGGAAGACGCGGTGTTGGCGATGGTGAAGACGGTCGTCGTGCCGTCGTCGATGGATTTCGTGAAATATTTTCCGAAATCATTGCTGTTTTTGGTCGTAGTCCACTGGTCGAAAGCCTCTTCGAACACCAGCATGCCCAAGCGGTCACACGCCTCGATATATTCCGGCGGGACGGGATTGTGCGCGGTACGCACGGCGTTCACGCCCATGTCTTTGAGTTTCCGGATGCGGCGGTCGATGCCGGCCTGATAAACCTCCATGCCCAGCGAGCCTAAGTCGCCGTGCTCGCACATGCCGTTGAGTTTCATATGTACGCCGTTCAGGAAGAAACCTTTGCTGGCGTTGAACTCGATATAGCGGACGCCGAAGCGCGTCGTCACGGTATCGACGACAGTTGCACCTTGGAGAACCTCGGTCTTGAGCCAGTAGAGGTTCGGGCTGTCCACCGACCAGAGCTTCGGGTTCGGCAGGTCGATGTTCTGCTCCGCGGTGGTCGTCGAGCCGCTCGCGATGTTCACCGCCGATGAGGCAACCGGTGCGACGACCGTTTCACCCTGCCTGTTGACGATCGTCGAGCGGACGGAATAGTCGTTCGCCGCGCCGGATTCGTTCGTGACTTTCGTCTTGACGTTGACGACAGCGTTCGTCGGGTTGATGGGCGTCATGGACTGCCATGCGGGTAGGAGCCCTTCCTGCGGAGTCGTGACGAAAACACCGTTCGTGGGCACGTAAGCCGTTTCGGTCACGATGAGATATGTGTTGCGGTAAATACCCGCGCCGCAGTACCAGCGCTGAATATTGCCGGGCGCCTGTACGCGGACGGCGATTGTGTTCGCAGTGCCGTCGGTGCGGATATACGGCGTAATGTCGTAGTCGAACGTGTTGTAGCCGAGAAATTGCATCCCCAGTTTCGTGCCGTTTATGTAAACTTCACTTATCTGGACGATGCCGTCGAACATGATCGAAACCTTTTTGTCGGCATATGACGAATCCAGTGTGAATGTCTTGCGGTACCACCCCAGGCCGCCGGGCAGATAACCCTGGGAACGGCGGGAGTTGCCGCTGCCATAGGCCTCGTAAATGCTCCAGTCATGTGGCAGCGTCACGTCTTTCCAGCCGCTGTCGTCAAAGGCGACGGCGGAGCGGTCGGTTGTGTCGGTCACGGCGTCGTTGGAAACCAACAGGAATTTCCAACTGTCGTTGAAGTTGAGCTTGCGCGCGTCGATGCCCGTGGCGGGAACGGACGTGATGGCCACAGCGCTGGCCGCCTGTGCCGGCAGCGAGGCCACCGGGAACACCGTCAGCAGCAGCACGCATGCCAGCGCAAACGACGCGATGCGTGTGACTTGGTTGCGTTTCTTCATCATAAACAATCGTAAACACTCCTTAATAGTAATCTCTAAATGTTTGCAGCGCTTCTCGGGTTTTTCCCCGAAACTTGGGTTGAGAAACGGGCGTCTCCCGCCTCTTCTCCGGCCCGTCTGCACATCGGGCCATCTTGCGGCCGATCCGTCTGCACACCGATCCGCCGCCCGGAAAACCCCCGGATCTCGGGGTGTTTCCCCTGGGATTATTGCAAGGAATACGCCGCGTCAGAACAAAGCGGTATTAAGGCCGTATCCCATATGTATGCCTTCACCACACCGCTCGATCCCTCGGGCATTTCCATGTCAATTGTTTCAATGTGCAAGGCCTCTTGTACGGCTGTATCCTTCCGCATCACAGAGATCAGCTGCCCTTTGCCGTTGTACTGCGCTAAGATCAGGTTGACGGTCAGCGTCTCATCCGTATTGTTTGCGATGCCGCAAGTGGCGGTCACGTTCGTTTTGTCCGTCTTTTGGATCGAGACGTCGGCGCCGAAGACCAGCGTTTTCAGCAGCATGGCCGCCCGATCGATCTCGGCCTGCGACGACGCGGGAGCCTCGTAGACTTCCAGGGCGTCTCGATAGACTTCGTGCGTGTCGTCTGCCGTCCCGCTGGCCTCAAAGGCCCTGATGGCGGCGTGCAAGTCGCTGAAGTCGTAACCGATCTTGGCGTTGCCGATGTCCAGTTGACCGGCCGCGCCGATCTTGGTGAGAGTCAGGGTGTGCGGGCCGCCGCCGCTCAAGGCGCCTGTGTCGTACAGACACGCGTTGGCGCCGGGCGCCCCCAGGTTGCTGACGCTGGCGGCCACGATCTCGCCGTCCACGGCGACGCTGAAGTCGGCCGCGTTTGCCTCGTCCTTCAACAGGCCCCAGACGGCGGCGCTCTTGCCGTCGACCGTGAAGCTCACCGCCGCGCCGTCGGCCGTCGCGCGGCGGACCGAGAAGCCGTACGCGTTGCGCGACGGGTTGGCGGCGAGATTGTTGTTGTTCCAGACGGTATACGAGGCGGGGCTATAGGTGCCGCCCCACTGGTTGAATTGTTGGGCATGCGCCGCGGACGGCCGGTAGTCGGTGATGTTCGTGCCGTCGCCCGGGAACGACTGGTGCCACATCTGCTTGGTCCACGTGGTGTTGAGGCCCGTATACGCGAACTTGTTGATCTGTGAATACTTGGGATCTGTGTAGACGACCTCGGAATTCACCATCTCATGGGCGCTGTTTCTGGCATACAGCGCGCCGCCCGCGTTGTTTTTGACGACGTAGGTGTAGACCTGGCTTGCCGCGGGTATGTTTATGTCCAGCGTGCCGTCCGACACGTCCTGATCCGCGATCCGCAGGCAGCTGTC
>JAITDM010000052.1 GCA_031282535.1 Oscillospiraceae bacterium | reverse complement strand
ATCACTACCAAATAAGTATATACCTAAAATATTCCTTCTGTCAAGAAAAAATTTACGTTTCCACTCTCCATTTAAACACATATGAGAAGGGACAGCCAAAGGCTGTTCCTTCTCACGTTGCAAAATTTTTGTTGATGCCTCAGATGTCAACCCGAAAATCATATACGCACGCGCGATTCACCGCACCATCCAGAGGGGGACCAGGGCGGTGCCGTCGTGCGCGTCCAGCGTGTCCTTTGTGATCACCGCGCCGGCGCCGGCGCCGAAGGTCTTACAAAACGCCCGGATGCCGGACAGGTCCTCGTCCGATACCTTGCCGCGGAACTTGACTTCGATAGGCAGGGCGGAAATTTTTTTGTCGAGGACAATGTCGACCTCTTTGTGGCCGCCGGAGGCGCTCCAATAGTTTACGGCGTAAAGGTTTTCCTGCGCGTAGGCGAGCGCGGCGGTCACGGCGCAGCCCTCCGCGATGTGGCCGAGCGCGCCATCCTCCAGCATGGGCGCGCGCAGCAGCGCGTTTCGCAGGCCGCAGTCGGTGATGTAAAGCTTCTTGTTCTTGCGGACGACTTTCCCGATGTTGGTGGAGTAGTTGTCCAAGATGCCGACCATGAACGCGCTTTTCAGATAGCTGAGGTAGTTGGACACCGTTTGAAAGTCGATGCCCAGGGTCTGCGCCAGCGTCGCATAGGCATGCGGTTGTCCGCTGTTCGCGGCGACAAAGTACAGAAGCTTTTCTAGAAGTTCCGGGTTTTTGACCGTGTAGATGCCCACGATGTCCCGAAACAGGCCGCGGGTAATGATGTCCTCCGTGAGCTGCTTTTGCCAAAGCAGGATGCTGTCCGACGCAAAAAATTCCGGATATCCGCCGACAAGCAGGTATTCGTTGAACACGCGGCCGGCCAGTATCCTGCATGCCTCGACCTCCGACGACCGCGCCATGAGAGCCTGCGCATACCCGAGGGGATCGTCAAAAAACGAAAACCCGGGGAGCAGCGCCCGCAGGCCGAGCACGCCGCCGCCGCCCCTGTAGACGTCGTGGAACACGGCGAACTGATCAAAGGAGAGCGGCAGTATGTTCACGGTGTCCATACGCCCCAACAGCGATTCCCGCGCGCCGTGGAACAGATGGGTCGACGAGGAGCCGCTGACGATGAATTTGATCCGATATTTCCTGTCATAATACGATTTGAGCCACTGCTGCCAATTGGAGATGAAATGGATTTCGTCTATGACGACGTAGACGGTCTCCGTCAAATCCTCCAGATTTTGTTGCAGGATGTCCGTCTCGTAAGCGGTCAGGATGTCGCCTATCGTGTTGGCCTCCGTGAAGAGGGCCGGCTCGTCGCCGCTGAAAAACAGGACGTGGGCAGGTTTTGTGCCCGCTTTGAGCAGATGGTCAATCGTTTGAAAGAGCAGTGTGGACTTCCCGACGCGCCGCGGGCCCACAACGGCCAGGATCCGCCGTTTTTTCAGCTGCCGCGCGACGGCGTGAAACTCGCTCCTCACGGTGCTGTAGATAAAATCGCGGTCCACAGCGCCGGACCGCCACCAGCGGTTGAGCCGCTTCAGCGCCGAGGTCAGCGTGTACATATACATCACTCCCATGTTCCAGTATACAAGATTTGTCGGTCGGAGTCAATAAAAATAAGCCGTTTTGTAGATTTAAATCTATAAAACGGCTTGACATTTGATCAAAATACAAGTATAATGCTTTTTGAGAGAGTGTGAGAAAAGATTATTGTATAAATTCATAACAATCTTGCATACTTGGGGGTGTGTGGGGTGGAAAAGATCATCTTCACAGACAAGAATCAAATGGAGATCAAGGCGTCGCATGGTACGCTGGCGTTTCCCTTCCATGTCCACCCCGAAAAGATCCTGAACTACAAGGGGCAGCAGTTTGATTGTCACTGGCACAAGGAGATGGAATTGACGCTGATCTGCGACGGGGGCATGGGGTACAAGGCCAACGACAGGGAGTACCTTCTCACGGCGGGGGATTGTCTGTTTGTCAACTCCAATGTCCTTCACATGGGTTGGTCCGTCGATCGGCAGAACTGTTCTTACTATGCGATCACGGTCAATCCGACGATGTTGGGCCGAGACGACAGCGCCATCGCGCAGAAGTATGTGACGCCCATTTTGAACAGCAACATGCTGTCCTCCTATTTGTTCCAAAAGGAGATCGGCTGGCAAAAGGATATCATTGACACCGTCGAAAAGTTGGAGCGGGTCTACCGGCAAAAAGCCGCCTGTTATGAGATGGAGATTGTCGGGCTGTTGATGGAGATATGGGAGCTATTTTACCGGAACATTGAAACTGCTTTACAAACAAATGATATGACCCCCAAGAGTGTGGGTCATATCAAAAATGTGTTGTCCTATATATTTGCCAATTACGACGCCAAGATCACCCTGGCCGACATGGCCGCGGCGGCCAACATCTCCAAGAGCGAATGCAGCCACGCCTTCAAACGCTTTATGCGCGAGACGCCTTTCGAATATCTGCTGCGGTACAGAGTGGAAAAAAGCCTTCCGATCCTGATGGACCCGACGCAGTCCATCACCACCGCAGCCCTCTCCGTCGGTTTTTCCAGCGCGAGCTATTACACGGAAATTTTCAAACGATGCTTGGGCATGACGCCGAGAGAGTACCGCAAACAAGAGACGCTCGAAATATGACGCACTTATGTGCGTATACCTCGTGTTTTTGGTGTCATTTGGCCTTGGCCGGTTGTGCTGTGGTTTCTAAGTAGGAGCCGCAAAATTCGCATTCGCCGACCGTGCCTTCAAGGAGTTTGTTTTTGGCGCCGCAACCCTCGCATTCGACGAGTATGTATCTGGTGCCGGGCGGCACGGCGGTCTGGATAGAGGCGGTTTCGAGGGTGGGCGGCGGACGCTGCGTCTGTGTCTGTGAGGTGACCACCGAGGCGGCGAGGGAGGTGGCGAGGTCCACGGCCGTCATGCCGGCGCTGCGCCTGGCCCGGCGCATCCGTTTGCCGGCCGAGTTGCCCCAAATCACCAGGATAAGACCAATGAGCGCCAGAACCGTGGCCCGCGCGGGCACAATACTGGGCCCGTTGTCACCCGAGAGCATAGCGGTGAGAAACACGGGGACGGAGTAGATCAGAAAAATCACGCCCAAAATGACCTGCGCAAAGGCAATCACCACCCGCGTGAGAGAGTATTCCCCCCGACCACGGCGTGTGTGAGAATATCTGCCCATCAAACCGCCCCCCATCTCAGCAAACCAAAACATAGGCGCGCCCGTCACCCGGGTGCCGGGAAAATCCGGCAAACCGCCGGACGACACATGCGCCATACAGCCCTAATCACAGTATACACCAAAATCCCCGCGCTGACAAGGCGGAAACCCTATTTTTTTGCCAGGAAAAAGTAAAATATTGGAATATTTTTACAAAATACGCCCGTCCGGACTCTCGACGGGAGGCTTTTCAGCCTGCCTCCAGATACTGCGCCACGTTGGCGGGGGTGATGGTCTCGTAGGGGAGCCGGATGTACTTGCCGTCCTCCAGGTTGTTGGGCAGGGGAGAGCCGGTGGCGACGGCGCAGGCCAGGTCCAGCATCCCCTGGGCCTGGCCCAGGGCGTTGTTTAAGACCGTGCCGGCCATCTCGCCCTTTTGGAGCGCCTGCAGGGCCGCGGGCGTGCCGTCGATGCCAAGGACGACGGGCCAGTCCTCCGGCGCCACGCCGGCGCGGTGCAGCGCGTCGATGGTGCCCAGCGCCATCTCGTCGTTGTTCGAAAACACCACCTCAATGGCGTTCGCGTGCGCCTCCAAAAACTGCGTCATCTTGTTGTCCGCCTGCGCCCGGTTCCAGTTGGCGATCTCGTCGCCGAGGCGCTCCAGCCGGTAGCCGGCCGCCTCCACCGTGCTCACGCTGTACTGGGTGCGCATGATCGCGTCCTGATGGCCGGCCTCGCCCTCCAGCATCACGTACTGCAAAAGACCGTCGCCGTTGCGGTCCACCTTTTTGAAGTCGGACCGGCAGAGGTCGATCAAAATCCGCCCCTGCAGCCGGCCGCTCTGGAGCGCCATGGCGCCCACATAGTACAGTTTGCTCCAGCGCTCCAGATCCTCCTCCACCAGCTCGCGGTTGAAAAATATCACCGGGATCTCCGCGGTCTCGGCGAGGTCGATGATCACCGAGGCGTCGGTGCGGTCCACAATGTTGATGCAGATGACGTCGCACCCGCTCCGGATGAAGTCCTCCACCTGGGCGTTCTGGTCCATCTGACTGCCGGCGGCGCTCTCTTGAAGGATCGTGATCGTCGTGTCCAGCGCCTCCTCCTTCTCGCGCGCCAAACGGAGAAACCGGTCGGTCAAAAGGCCGATGAACGTGTCGTATTGGTCGTAAATGCTCACGCCAATCTTGATGTTCCGCGTCTCCCCGTCGGGGACGGCCTGTCCGCACCCGGCGGCGGCGGCCAGCACCGCGGCGGCGCAAAGCAACCCAAGCACCCGGGCGCCGCGCCGGATCTTTGGCCGGCCTCTCCGTCTCATGGCCGGTGTCCCTCCTCTCGGACCGTCGGTTTGATCGAGCATCACTGGATGATCGGGAAGATCAGCCGCTGGATGTCGGGGTCGTACATGTTGGCGCGGTTGATGTAGCGAAACTCTACCCAGGTGGGGTCCGCCGGGGAGACGGCGCCCATCTCGCCGGCGAGCTGCATGAGCGCGAGGTAGCCGATCTTGTACTCGTTTTGGCAGCAGAGGCCGTCGATGAGACCCTGGTCGAGCGAGGCGATGATCTTGTCGCTGTGGCCGATGCCGTAGAGCGCCGGCGGCAGGGAGGCGTCCTGCAGCGCGTCGATGGCGCACTCCAGCGCCTCGGTGCTGAAGGCCACGAGACTGCGGGCCGGCTGGCTCTGCAGGGACGCGGCAATGGCTTGGGCCAGCTCGGCGTCGGCCGTGGAAAAACGCCACTCCGTCAGCGCGATCCCCAGCGCCCGCGCCTGCCGCACAAAGGCCTCGTAGCGCAGACGCACGCTGTCCCGGTAGAGATGGGTCTGCAGCAGCG
>JAITDM010000033.1 GCA_031282535.1 Oscillospiraceae bacterium | reverse complement strand
CCAAAACACAACAAATCAAAGTGGAAATCGACCGCATTTTTCATCAAAAATTCACGAAAGAAGGGTTTTCATGACTTTTTCATCATTCAAATCTTGGACAAAACTCACACTGCTGGTGGATATTAACCAAGATCTGGAAATTTATCATCCGCCACATGACAAACGAATCAAGCTGTTTCGAGATCCCCGGTCTGTTGTTCGGGACGATTACGGCCACGGCCAGTTCTGGCA
This sequence comes from Oscillospiraceae bacterium, assembly GCA_031282535.1. Classification (GTDB taxonomy): domain Bacteria; phylum Bacillota; class Clostridia; order Oscillospirales; family UBA929; genus JAIRTA01. The sequence continues at coordinate 4,819 of JAITDM010000033.1, read as the reverse complement.
CGTGAAGCCCATCGCCGTCACTTGGGACGCGATATCGGTTTTCATCGTCTGCCCGTTCTGCGGGGAGATTCACGGCCACGGCAACGCCCCCGGCCACAGAGTAGCCCATTGCACGAACCCGGCCCCTCACAATCCCGGCTACGTGATCGACATGCCGGAACCGGCCACGGCCAACCGCGCGTGAACATTAGGCGTTTTCATTGGAATTGCACTGGATTACATGTGCAAACACGTGCGAACTTTAGCTTTTATGAAGGAGGAAGCGTCAATGCGACTGCCAAACGGCTATGGCTCATGCTTCAAAATGCCAGGGAACCGGCGAAAACCCTACATCGTGCAAGTACCAGTGAACGGTAACCGCATCACGCTTGGATATTACGCCACCAAGCAGGAAGGACTTCAGGCGTTGGCGGCCTACAACGAAAACCCCTACGACCTGTCGATGAGTAAACTCACCTTCGCGGAGCTTTACCAAAGATGGTATGCCGAGACGTTCAACGAAACGTCAAGCCCGTCCACGGTGAAGGTTTATGCGGCGGCCTACAAACGTTGCGCCCTGCTCTACCAGACGAAAATGTCAGACCTGCGGCCCCACCACATGCAACAGGCAATCGACGATTGCCCCAATGGCTACCAATCGAAGAAACACATTCACATCTTGTTCAACCAACTTTACAAATGGTGCATGATGCATGACTGCCTGAAGAAGAACTACGCCGAATGGTTGAAAATCAACGAAAAGAGCACCAGCGCGCCGCGCAACCCCTTCACCTCCGAGGAAATTGCTTTCCTTTGGCAGAGCGTTGACAAGAACCCTTATGTCCCGCTCGTTCTCATGATGATCTATTGCGGCGCTCGTATTTCGGAATTGCTCAACCTGAAAAAAGAAGACGTCCATCTTGACGAGCGTTGGTTCCAGATTCAAGCCTCCAAAACGCCTGCCGGTGTGCGTGTCGTGCCAATCGCTGAAAAAGTATACCCGTTCTGGGAGGCGTTCATGAACCGGTCCCGCTGTGAATACGCCATCTGCACCACAGAGGGCATGCGCTTGACCTACGAGAACTTCAACCGGCGATATTGGAAACCGCTCATGCTTGAACTGAACCTCAAACACACGCCCCACGAAGCGCGCCACACCTTCGTCTCCCAGATGGTGATGAAGAACGCCAATCCAATCATCCTCAGAAAAATCGTCGGCCACACCTCCATCATGAGCCTCACAGAGAAAGTCTACACCCACATCGAACTCAAAGAGCTGATCAACGAAGTCAACAAGCTGTGACACGCATCCCGTCTCCTGTCCACCCTCCTGCATTTGCTAGAAGTTTGCAAGCTACGTGCAAGAATTCCCCCAGCCGCCACCGAGTGTTAAAAATTGAACAGCCCCTTGAAAACACTGGGCTACAGCGATTCCAAGGGACCATTCTTTTATGGAGCTGATAACCAGATTCGAACTGGTGACCTCATCCTTACCAAGGATGTGCTCTGCCGCCTGAGCTATATCAGCGAGCGGCGCCCGGGACAGGGCCCGGGCTTGGCCAAAGAAAAAGCCGTGGATGGATCACTCCAAGGCCGGTCTTGCGGTGGCAGGGGCAGAAGGAATCGAACCCTCGGCACGCGGTTTTGGAGACCGCTGCTCTACCTGCTGAGCTATACCCCTACGCTGACAGATCCCTCTATATACTATACCGCCTGTCGCCGGGCGTGTCAAGTCAAAAGTGCCGCCATCGCCCGAATCTCGCCAAAGACAGGCGGGCAAAGGGAACGGCGACCCGGACCGCCGTTCACCCGCCCATCTGAAATGCGCCCATGGCGCGGAATTTGTCGTATCGCCTCCGGGCCAGATCCGTCTCCTCCTCCAACGCGGTCAGCGCGGCGGAGACGGCGGCGCGGATCGCCAGGGCCGTCTTGCGCACGTTCCTGTGCGCGCCGCCCTCCGGTTCCGGGATGATCTCGTCGACGACGCCGAGGCGCAGCAGATCCTCCGCCGTGATCTGTAACAGATCGGCGGCCTCATACTCCCGCGCTGGGTCCTTCCAGAGAATGCTCGCACAGCCCTTCGGCGAGATGACCGAATACACCGCGTTCTCCAACATCAACACCCGGTTGGCCACGGCCAGCCCCAACGCGCCGCCGCTGCCCCCCTCGCCGGTGACCACCGACACAACAGGCACCGTGAGCGCCATCATCTCCATCAGGTTGCGCGCAATGGCCTCGCCCTGGCCCCGTTCCTCCGCGCCTACGCCGCAAAAAGCGCCCGGCGTGTCCACCAGACACACGACAGGCCTTTTAAATTTTTCCGCCTGTTTCATGAAACGCAGCGCTTTGCGGTAACCCTCCGGATGGGCCATGCCAAAATTGACGTCGATGTTTTCCCGGGTGCTCTTCCCCTTGACATGCCCGATCACGGTGACGGGACGCTCCCCCAACAGTGCCAGGCCGCCCAAGACGGCGCTGTCGTCGGCAAACACCCTGTCCCCGTGCAACTCGATGAAGTCCTCAAACAGAAGGGGTATGTAGTCGCGGAGCGTGGGCCGGCCGCGCAGACGGGCCAGCTCCATCTTCCGCACGGCGGGCGACACCGCCGCCGCCTCTTTGACCGCCATATCGGGCGCCTCCTCTCTCGTCTCCTGGTTCCATCATGTGATCCCATCCAACGCCTCGCAAATCAACCTCACAGGCCCGCCGCGGGCTCGTCCGCCGCGCTTTGGGCCCCCGGTCTCCGGTGCCAGGCCAGCAGCTTGCCCAGCATGTCCCGCAGGGCGCCGCGGGGGACAATGCCGTCCACAAAGCCGTGCGCCTGCTGGAACTCGGCGCTCTGAAAACCCTCCGGGAGCTGATGGTGGATCGTGCCCTCGATGACGCGTTTGCCGGCAAAGCCGATCAGCGCCCCGGGCTCGGCCAGGATGATGTCGCCCAACATCGCAAAGCTCGCGGTGACGCCCCCGGTCGTCGGGTCGGTCAGCACCGTGATGTACAGGCCGCCGGCGGCCCCGTGCGCGCCCACGGCCCCGCAGACCTTCGCCATCTGCATGAGTGACAGGATGCCCTCCTGCATCCGCGCGCCGCCCGACGCCGCGAACAGGATCACCGGCAGCCTCAAAGCGCGGCCGGCCTCAAACAGCCTTGTCAGCTTCTCGCCCACGACGCTGCCCATCGAGGCCATCAGAAACCGGCTGTCCATCACGGCCAGCAGGGTCTCATGCCCCTGGATCCGGCACCGTCCGGTCACCACGGCCTCCTCAAGCCCGGTCTTCTTCCGGAGAACGTCGATCTTTCGCGTGTACCCCGGAAATTCCAGCGGGTTGACCGTCTGCACATCGGCAAACAGCTCCTCGAAGCTGTCGGCGTCCGCCGTGGTCAAAATCCGCTCCGGCGCCGTAAGCCGCTCGTGGCGGCCGCACAGCGGACACACCTTGTGCGCGGCCTCAAATTCCTCCCGAAAGACCGCCTTGCCGCACGAGGGACACGGCCGGTACAGATCGTCCGGCAGGTCCACCTCCGCCTCCTGACGGACACGCTGCGCGAGCGGCACCGAGATATACCGCGCCTTTTTGAAGAGATCCTTCAGCATGCGCCCTCTCCTCCCCTCCGTATGCTTGCACATGCTGCGCATGCGCAAGGGAAAACACAAACCCGGGTTCACCCGACGGGCGGGAATGTGTGCGTTTCGAGATAGTCGATCGAAAAATTCCCGGCGGCAAAATCCGGCTCGCGCAGGATCTGCAGCTGGAAGTCGGTCGTGGTGGGCACGCCCTCCACATGGAACTCGGCCATGGCGCGCCGGGCGCGCGCCAGCGCCTGCCGCCTGTCGCGCCCGTGGGTGATCAGTTTGGCCAGCAGGGAGTCGTAGTAGGGCGGCACCACATAGTCCTGGTAGATGGCGGCGTCCACCCGCACCCCCGGCCCGCCCGGCAGATTGAGTGTCCGGATGGGACCCGGACCGGGCAGGAAGTCGCGCGCGGGGTCCTCCGCGTTCACGCGGCATTCGATGGCGTGCCCCCGCTGCCGCAGGTCCGCCTGCGAGAGGCCGAGCGGCTGCCCGGCGGCGATCCGGATCTGCTCGGCCACGAGATCAAAGCCCGTCACACACTCCGTCACCGGATGCTCCACCTGGATGCGCGGATTCATCTCCATGAAATAAAACGCCCGGTTCTCGTCCACCAGAAATTCCACGGTGCCCGCGTTGCAGTAGCCGGCCGCCTGGGCCAGCCGCACCGCCGCCGTCCCCATCTCCGCGCGCAGGTCGGCGGTGAGCAGGGGGCTCGGCGACTCCTCGATCAGCTTCTGGTGGCGGCGCTGGATCGAGCACTCGCGCTCAAACAGATGCACCACCCGCCCGTATTGGTCTCCCAATATTTGGAATTCTATGTGGCGGGGCCGGTGGAGGAATCGCTCCATATACACGCTGCCGTCGCCAAAATTGGCCTGTGCCTCGGCGCACGCCGCGACATAGGCCGCCGGCAGCGCCGCCGGGTCCTCCACCAGGCGAATGCCGCGTCCGCCGCCGCCCGAGACCGCTTTGATGAGCAGCGGATAGCCGATCTTGTCCGCCACGGCGGCGGCCTGCGTCGTGTCCCGGACCACCCCTTCCGAGCCCGGCACCACCGGCACGCCGGCGTCCCGGGCGGTCCGGATGGCCCGCGCCTTGTCCCCGAGCAGCCGGATGGCCTCCGGGGTCGGTCCGATGAAGGTCAGACCGCACGCCGCCACGCACTCGGCAAAGTGCGCGTTCTCCGACAAAAAGCCGTACCCGGGGTGCACGGCGTCGGCGCCGATGGCCAGCGCCGCGGCCAGAATCCGGTCGACGTTCAAATAG